>JAKSNT010000014.1 GCA_024399575.1 Paludibacteraceae bacterium | reverse complement strand
ACGCAGAATACGCAGAATTATGGGAATTTCCATTCTGCGAATTCTGCGTATTCTGCGTGAGATAAAGAAAATGCATTCTGCGTGAGATAAAGAACGTGAGATAAACCCAGTCTTTATTTGAATATGACCTCTGCCTTGCAGCAGTTCAGCACCTCTTTGTTGGTTGATTCCGTCACGAACACCACGACACTCAAATCTTCCAGGACAGCCTTTATGGCGTTTGGAGAACCGAGTTTTTCAGGTATGTCGTATTCGTATCTCTGGTATATTTCGGTACCTGCCTTCGTCGGACTGCTCTCCTTGCCCCACTGACCGAGAATGAGATCGCGCAGCATGTGCATGTGTCTGTATTTACCGTTGACCACCTGATCTGGATTGTTATTCATGTTCGACTGCTGTCCATATACGTTATCCTGCAGTATGGCAATGTTTATCTTGTTCTTTGCCTTTGCGGAATTTTCGGTATAATACATACGGACTGCCACTGACATGTGACGGCTCGCCTTGTCGATGACTGCCTTTGCAGCTATGTTCAGCGGTGCTTTCTGGTTCATGATTTCCTGCGAACATCTCCTGAAATCGCCCCTGCCGACTGCTATGTCTGATTTGCCAGAGAAGAGATGCCTGTTGATTGCAGCAGAAGGTACACCAGTAAGCCCCGAGAGTGCAGCAATGTTGTTGCCATACTTGGTCGTATATGTATCCCTGGCATATTCTGTGCAATGAATGTTGATAGGAATGATTCTACCTGGGTATTCCGAGCAAATTTCGCTCACGACCTTGTGCCCGGCAGGGCAGTTAGAACAATATATGCCTGTAAATTCCTCGATGAGGACGTTCTTGTTGCTGACCTCCTTGCTGACGTTTACTATGATTGAATCGCCTATGACTTCTTCAGTGTTGTCTCCTCCCCCATTGGCGCTCTGAGGTTCACCGTTGGCAGGACCTTTGCATGCCGTTGCCATTGCTGCCATTGCGAGCAGCGATATGAGTATCTTTTTCATAATTATTTAAATATTATTGGTGCTTGACAAACAGTGTATATCTCTTCCTTTCCTTCTGCAATGAATACAAGTACGCGCAGATGGTTGAGGACTGCCTTGATGGCATTCGGAGTTCCGATTTCCGCTGGTATGTCGTATTCGTACGTCTTGCTGAACGATGAGCCCTGGGTTGTAGGGGTGAGGTCCTCGCCCCACTGCCCGGTTATCAGTTCACGAAGCATGTTCATGTGACGGTACTGACTGCCTTCCACCTGACTCGGGTTGTTCTCCATTCCGCTCTGATAGCCATAGACGCTGTCCTGCAACAGTGCTATGTTGAGTTTGTTGGTTGATTCTGGCGAATTTGCCGTATAGTATCCCTTGACCTCGACTGTCAGATGTCTCGTTGATTTTTCGATAGTCGCACGTGCAACGATGTTGACTGGTGTTTCCATCTTGAGTATCTGGTTCGCTGCTGAAGAGAAGTCACTCCTGTGCATTGAAGTTCCACCCTGAGTGGAATAATCAGGGAAGATATGACGGCTTACTGACGCTGAAGGATAGCCATAAACCTGCGCCTGCTGTTCGAGAGCTGCGCCATACTGGGTGGTATATGTGTCGCTCGAATATTTGCCAGTATGGACATTAATGGCGAAGACCTTGTTTGGGTGGAGCGTTATGATATTATCGACCACCGCATGTCCGTCAGGACAGTTCTTGCAGGCTACACCTGTGTATTCCTCGATGACAGCCTTGCGCTTCTCGACTTTCTGCGAAGGCTCGAACACATCTTCCTCAGGCTCCTCGCCCTGCTGCTCTTCCTTCTGTCCTTCAGCCGGTTGCTGCGGATCCTGCTTGGTTCCGCAACTGCTCATCATAAAAATGAGTGTCACTAAAATGAATAGAATCTTTTTCATAGTCAGTATTGTTCTGTCTCGTTAGGAAAATCGCTGCTCTTAACATCCTGGACATAACGGCTGACGGCATCGTTGATGATGCTGTTGAGGTCGGCATAGCGTCTCAGGAAGCGTGGCGAGAAGCCTTTGGTCATTCCGAGCATGTCGTGAAGCACGAGCACCTGACCATCGACATTGCCACCTGCACCAATGCCTATCACTGGGATACGGACAGCCTCGGCAACCTTTCGTGCGAGTGCAGCCGGTATCTTCTCAAGTACAAGTGCGAAACAGCCAGCCTTCTCCAGTTCGAGTGCATCGCTAAGGAGTTTTTCAGCTTCTGAATCTTCCTTGGCACGTACATTGTAGGTGCCGTACTTGTTGATGGACTGAGGCATGAGCCCAAGGTGTCCCATGATTGGTATTCCTGCTGCAAGTATCTGCTTCACAGCATCTATTATCTCTATTCCACCTTCGAGTTTCAGTGCGTCGGCATGAGTCACCTTCATCATCTGGATGGCATTGCGGACTGCCTCGGTAGGCGAAATCTGGTACGACCCGAATGGCATGTCAACGACTACCAATGCACGGTTAACGGCTTTGACCACCGACTTGCCATGGTATATCATCTGTTCGAGCGAGATAGGCAGGGTCGTCATGTTCCCTGCCACCACGTTCGATGCTGAATCACCCACCAGTATGACATCTACACCTGCCTCGTCAACGATTGACGCCATCGTATAGTCATACGAAGTTATCATTGAGATTTTCTCCCCACGTTCCTTCATCTGCTGAAGGCGGTGCGTAGTAACCTTGCGTGGGTCTTCTGCCTGGTTGACTGACATAACTTATTCCTGTTCTTCTTTTTCCTTGTTGGCAATTGCCTGTTTCAATATCTCGATGTCCTGTCTGAGATTTTCGATCTTCTTCTCCAAATCCTTGATTATAGGGTTGTCCTTAGGATAGTTGTGGAAGAATCCCATGTTGTTCTCGTATGTGGCGAGCTGCTGACGGAGCGTATCGAGCTGCTTGTAGAGCGATGCCTTGTCCTTCTGGAGGTTGAGCTGCGCTGTACGGCGGATGATGCGTATATTCTTCAGCAGAGGGTTGATAGCCTCGCGGAACATGTTATATACCTTGTCTTTGTCCTTGAAAGGAATATGACCGATATTGGAAAACTCATCTTGCAGAGCCTGCAAGGTTTCCTGATCCTTACTGTCGTCGCCCGATGGCTCGAAAGCTTTTATCTTCTCGATAACAGCAAGTTTTGCCTCCTTGTTAGCCTGTTCTTCAGCATCTCTTTCGCGGTTTGCCTCCTTGCGTGCAGCGAAGAACTCATCGCAGGCTTTTGTGAATCTCTCCCACAATTCGTTTGAATATTTACGAGGGACAGGACCTATCTCCTTCCACTCTTTCTGGATCCTCTGCAGTTTTGATGCTGTGGATTGCCATTCTGTCGAGTTGCGCAGCTGTTCAGCCAATTCAACGAGTTTGGTTTTCTTTGCCAGATTCTCTTCATAGACAGCATTTATCTGCTCAAAGAATTTCTTCTTTGCCTCGAAGAACTTGTCGCACGCTTCACGATATCTATGATACATCTTTGAGTTCACTCTATGCTCGTATGGTGTGTTCGACTGGAATTTGTCGTTCAACTCGACAACCTGTTTGGTCTTTTCATCCCACTCTTTTGCAGTCTTGAGCGATTCGAGGTCGATATCCTCGACTATACGGCAGAGCGCATCTTTCTCTTCTGTGAGCGCTTTCTCTGCCTCTTTGATTTTCTCGAAGAACTCCTGATGGCGTTTGTTGATTTCAGTAGTTATATCCTTGAACTTGTTCCAGATCTCCTCTCTGAGTTCTTTGGCGACTGGTCCTATTTCACGCCACTGGATATGCAGGTTCTGCAACGACTGGAATGCCTTCACTACATCCTCTATACTGAGCAGTTCCTCAGCCTGTGCAATGATTGACTGTTTCTGTTCAAGGTTGCGCTTGAAATCGTAATCACGGAGTGCCGCATTAATTTTAATCAGGTCGTAGAACTGTTCCTGATATTTCTTGTATGCCGTATATATCTCGTTTGTATCTTGTGCAGGAATATTGCCTATCTCTTTCCATTGGTTCTGCAATTCGTGGAATGTATTGATTACATCTCCCAAGTTGTCAGATGGTTCAGCGAGTTTTTCGAGTTTTTCGAGTATCTCTTTCTTTTTCCTCAGATTTTCCTGCTGTTCTGCCTCTATCTTTGCCTGCAGTTCAGCTTTTCTCTTTCTGTACTCTGCCAGTAACTCTTTAAACACCTGTTCGGTTGTCGGTTCTTGCACTGCATCTGGTTCTTCCTTAGGCTCTTCCTGTGCTTTCTGTTCTTCTGTTGTTTCCTGAGTTGGCTCTTCGGTTTGCTCCTGAGCCTCTTCCTCGACAGGAATTACCTTTATGGGTTCTTCCTTCTGAGTGTAGAATAGTTGTTTAATGACCTCTACATCTGTCTTAATCTCTGATACATCTGCGTTGTTGTCGAGCAACTCTTTCAATGCAGCTGCCAGTTCCTTACGATTTAAATTCTCGTAAATACGATTAGTCTCCATACAAAATTAAAAATTTATTAATTATTTTGTTAATATGTTCCTTACAATTTTTTTATCAGGCTTGTCACCTTCCACGACAACTTGACGAAAGGATGTATCAAATCAAAGAATATCATCCCTATCCAGAATGTCGGTTGTCGGTATTGCCTTGCCACCATGTTCACTGCGACTGTGATGACAGCGAGCCTAAGCAATATGGCACCTCCTGCAATCTCTATCATCTCAATCCAGCGTTTAGGCATAAATACAGCTGACAGCACGATGACTGCTATTGCCGACAGCAGGAACAGCCATTTGCATACAGGTTCCGCCATCAATAAAACCTTTGTGTCAGCCTTGAAATCCCTTTCGGCTATGTATTGCTTCATCTTGGTGTATTTCCATTCGCGGTAATTGAATTTCCGCACAGCCACCACATGTGCCATTTTCCCAGATTGCACTACGGTATTGACAGAATTGCCGTATGCGTTTATCATCAGTTCATCTTCGCCAGCCTCCCTGTGCAGGAATCCTGCGAAGCCTTTGTATCTGAAGAATGTGTCTTTCCTGTAGGCAATGTTGCTTCCGAAGCCTGTGACAGGCTTATAGGCGAGAGCCCACCCGAGAGCCTCCGTATTTTCCATCAATGTGTCGAAAGCCATCCAATGGTTCAGGCATTTCTTGTCGTCGAAGGATGACGTATATCCTATGACAAACTCTGTCTGATGCCTGAAACTCCTTGCTATATCTTCAATCCAATGTCTCGAGAATGGGCGGCAGTCAGCATCTGTGAATATGAGAATGTCCTTCTGCGCAGCCTTTGCACCTAATGTCAGTGCGAGTTTCTTATGCGAAACAACCTGTGTGCCTTCCGGTACGTGTGTAGTACGCAGGAATGGGTAAGTCTCCTGGAACTTCTTTATTACGTCATTGGTGTTATCCCACGATGCGTCATCCACCACTATTATCTCGAAATCCTCATACTCCTGCTCAAGCACCAAAGGGAGAAAGGATTCCATATTGTCATCGTCATTTTTCGCATATACAATAACTGACACCGATGGTTTTTTGCCATCTCCGTCATCCAAGACTCTCTTCCCAACGCGGATGTTGTGCCATACAATCCTCATCCTTATCGCAAAACAATGTATCAATTCTCCGAGGAGTGCAATTGTCATCACCCCCAAACACCCATAAATCAGATATATAATATTCTCCATCACTTTATTACAAATAATTCCGCAAATTTACGCTTATTTTTTGAAAATACAATGCTTTGCCAGTAATTTATTTATATGCCCTTTTTATTGCGTTTTCTCTAAGCCTCGGCAGATAGAAAAACAAATCTGCCAAATGCAAGTTCTTGTTGTCGTTGAGGCCAAATGCAGGTGCGTTCATCGCGTAACTCAATGGCAACACTGGTGCAGTGGCTGCCAGCACATTGGTCGCCACATCGAGTTTCACGTTTACATATATTGTGTCGCCAGCCTTAGCTTCTGCCGCAAACGCACTGTCGTAGATTGCGTAATGGTCAATCTGTCCGTCATACACTATCCATCCTGTGGCAGGAGTAGTGTCGGTCATCCAGTTTAACGGATTAATGCATGTCGCTGCCTCATTAGCGACCAATGACCATATCCCGTCGCTCGATGCAACTGTATTGAACGAGACCACTTTCCCTTCAGTCTCGCCTGTGGCAGCCTCGATATGATGGTGCTCCAGGTCTTCACTGCTAAGCCTGTAGCCCATTACGTATGCAGCCTTGCAACGTCTGTACTGCTCATCGGTCATGTGTTTCAACAGTGCGACGACGTTCATTGCCCCCTGGCTGAAACCTGCAACAATGAATGGTCGTCCATTGTTGAAATGTTCCATGTAGTAATCGAAAGCCTTGCAGCATTCACTTTCAGAACGTTTTCTGAACATAAGGACAGAATCATTGTTTTCGTGCAGGTATGCCTCCATCGTGCATTGATGGTATATAGGTGCAAACAGATTGAACGAGTCTGCAAAGTTCTGCTTGATGTATTCTGCCTCCCTTCTCAACGCTGCCACCTCGGCATCTGTCAGCACTGCATTGTATGCTGAAGTGCCGTCTGCATTTTCAGAATGTCCGATGTTGGTCGAGACAATATAGAATACGTCTGTCAGCTCTTCGTTGACTGTGTCTCTGTACCATGTCTTTTCGTCATCGGTCAATGCTCTCCTGCATGACAACGACATGGCAACTATTGCAACAGCCAGAATAATCCATCTATTCATGCCTTGAGTGTGAATGTCTGGTCTGTAGAGTTGCAGTAATATGTCTTGGCAGGGTATCTGTTTACAAAACGTTCGTTGTGCGTAGCCATGACAACAGCCGTCCCTCCAGCCGAAATTGAGTGTAGCAGTTGCATGATTTCATCGCCTGTCTCAGGGTCGAGATTGCCAGTAGGTTCGTCGGCTATGATGAGTTGAGGCGAGTTTAGCAAGGCTCTTGCAATAACTATTCGCTGTTGCTCTCCTCCCGACAGCTGGTGTGGCCATTTATAACCTTTTGTTGACATTCCGACTGTCTCAAGCACTAATTTAATCTGTTCGTCTATCTGATGCCTGTTTTTCCATCCTGTGGCTTTCAGTACAAATTCAAGATTGTCCCTGACACTTCTGTCGGACAGCAATTTGAAATCCTGGAACACTATTCCTATCTGCCGTCTGAGCATCGGTATGTCTGACCTTTTCAACTTTCTCAAATCGAAATCGAATATCCTCGCTTCGCCAGATGTAATAGGCAATTCTGCATACATTGTCTTCATTACAGAACTCTTGCCTGAGCCCACCTTGCCGCAGAAATAGATAAACTCACCCTTCTCTATGTTGAATGTAACATCTTTCAGCACAGTCATTTCTGAATGCTTTATTTCAACATTATTATATTCCAATATGCTCATTTCCTGTAGTTTTTGATTATGCTCATCGAGATTATCCTGACTGGTTCGACAGGTCTGTCGGTTGGGTCAGTCTTTACACTTTCTATAGAGTCCAAGACCTCAAACCCGTCAATCAGTTCTCCGAAGACTGTGTATGCCCCGTCGAGGTGCGGTGCACCTCCGAAAGTCATGTAGGTCAGTCTCTGGTTTTCATTATAATGAAATTCAGGGTTGTCGTACATAGTTTTAAGTCTCCGTTCGAGCATGTCAATCTCTTTACGATCAAACTGACGTCCTGTTACGATATAGAACTGACAGCCGCTTGATGCTTTTTCGGGATTGACGTCATCGCCTTGTCTTGCTGCGGCAAGTGCACCTTTTTTGTGAAACAGTTCAGACACGAATTCCGCAGGTATCGTATATCCTACTCCCCCACCGCCAAGTCTGCCTGTGAACGTAGAGTCCTTGGACTGAGGGTCGCCCGCCTGTATCATGAATTCCTTAATTACCCTGTGGAACAGCACATCCTCGTAGAAATTGCTCTTAACGAGTTTTATGAAGTTGTCCCTGTGTTGTGGAGTCTCGTTGTAAAGTGCCACTTTCATCGTGCCGTAGTTCGTGAGTATCTTGACTACTGCACATTTAGACAGGTCTTTCTGGTCCTGTCCGAACATTGTCATGCTGATTGCTGCTGTCAAAAGCAACGTTGCTAATTTTTTCATATTTCTATCTCATTACTTTTTTTATTCTTTCTACTGCTTCTTTCAATGATACTTCCATCTCGCATCCTGCTGCATTCTTATGCCCTCCACCTCCGAAAAGTCCTGCAATAGTGTTCACAGGGTTGTCGCCCTCAGACCTGAACGAGATGTTGATGCCGTCCTTATCTTCTCTGAGCAGCACTGTCCTGTTGATGTCTGTCATCTGTAAAGGGAGGTTCACAAAGCTGTCGAGGTCGCCTACGTGATAGTCAAATCTCATGAGTTCCTCACGCGACAGCGACATCAATGCAGTGTGTCCGTCAGGCAATATCTCCATTTTCTGCAGACAGTATGTCATCAGGGCAAAACGCTCTTTTGTATAAGTGTGGAATGCTTTTATCTGCAGTTCGTTCTTGTCAACGCCTTTCTCCATAAGTGCAGCAACGACCCTATAGAGTTCCGGGCTGTTTGCCGAGAATGCAAGTCCGCCAGTGTCGGTTATTATTCCGAGCATGATGTATTCTGCCATTTTCTTGTCAATTGCCTGTTCGCCGTCAAGGTCATGTATGAAATGATATACCAATTCGCACGTTGCAGGCGACTTGGGGTCAGAATATTCATAGTCGCATGGTATCTGCTGGTTGATGTGGTGGTCGATGACCATTCTCTTTGTCTTGAGGTTTTCCATTATCGGGCGTGCAGCGCTGATTCTCCCAAGTTCGTTATGGTCTAAGTGTATGAACAGGTCTGCTTCTTTTATCGCTTTTATTGCCTCTGCCTCATTCTTCTCGAAAACAATCATCTCCTTTATGCCGTCTATCCATCCGTAATAGACTGGATAGCTGTTCGGCACTATCATACGCACTTTCTTGCCTTTCTGCATGAGATACCTGTACATTGCCAATGACGACCCTATGGCATCTCCGTCAGGCCTTATGTGAGTGAATATAACTACGTCAGTTGCCTGTCCGATTATCTTTCTTGCATTCTCTGGATTTGGTATCATAACTTGTCTGTATTTATCTGGCTAACGAAGAGTCCTATGACGACTATTGCTATTCCTACGACCTTCATACATGTCATTTCCTGACTAAGGAACATCCATGCGAACAATGCCGTGATTGCTGGCTGTATGCTATTATACACGCTTGCCTTGTTTGGACCTAACACCCTCACTCCGTATGAGTAGAACAGGAATGCAATGCACGATGCAGTGATTGCCAGGCAGATGATTGCATATAGCGCATTCAACACTGTCTCAGGGTCTTCCCTGAACATTGCAAAAACTCCTGCTATCTCCGTCCTTTCGGTGATGAGACTTGTAGGAACGAAATATATCAATGCCGTGCAGAACATGTAGAACACAACGCAAAGCGTATTGTATTCGTCAGGCACCTTTCTTATTATCAGCGCATACCCTATTGCCACAATCATGGCTATGACTAAGAGTATGACTCCCACCATGTTCACGTTCACTTCGCCTCCCTTGTCAATTATCACCATCATTACTCCGACTATGGATATTATTGCCCCTAATATGGCAGGAACAGTTATCTTCTCCTTGATGAAGAAATAGGTAAGGAACGGAGTAATCAATGGTATGAAAGCCAGAATCACTGAAGTCACCATCGAACTTACACGCTGGAGCGCAAGAACCTCACAGAGAAAGTAAATGAAAGGTTCGCACAACGCAGCCACGAGGAACCATCTGTAATGCCGCCAGGGAATGCGTACCAGATTGCCTGTGGCAACAGTGATGAATCCCAACAAGAGTGCCGCTATGGTCAGTCTTATGGTCACTAACGTTGCGGGCGAGAACACGTGTAGCGCATATTCCGACAATACATAAGACGTCCCCCAGAAAATCTGCGCTATGACCAACGCTATTACAGCTGTCGTGCCTTTACTGTTCATATAATTTTCACCGCTGCAAAGTTACTGAAAAATCCAGAATGCAGCAAATATTTATGTGGTTTTTATTTCATTGTCTTTTTTGCCATTCTGCGACAGGAACAAACCTCCTATGACTACAAGTATTCCCATATACTTGTTCCATTCCATCATCTCGCCGGTGAATATCCACACGCATACTGGTGTCAATGCGGGTATGAGGTTCGAGAACGCATTTGCCTTTGCCACTCCTATATATCTTACCGCATTGCAGAAACAGATGTAGCTCACCACCGAGCAGAACACTGCCAATATCACTATCGCTCCTATTGCCCTTCCCTCGTCTGCCATCATTATTCCTCCTGTCTTGACTGTCTCAATGACTTGCCCCATGATGAAAGGTTTCCCTCTGTCCATTATTGCCCATGCCGGGAGAAAAAACACAAGCGAAGTGACATCAACCCAGAATACTATTGTCGCAGGCTTGAACCTTGGATGGACCTTTCGCAGGCATATAGTGTAGAATATTGTGGTCATAGCCGCCATTGCCAACAGGACCACACCTGTCACATTCAGTTTCAGTTCCTGTCCTACGGTTACAATGATGGCTATTCCTCCGGCACAGATAAAGAGTCCGATAACCGTGTGGACGGTTATTCTCTCCCTTATCAGCAACCACGCCACGAATGGCGAAAGCAATGGTCCAAGTGCCAATATGAGCGATGCGGTGTTTGGACTGTTGGTATATTGCAAGCCGTATGCTTCGAGTATGAAATATATGAACGGCTGGAATATTCCTGCCAGTACAAAAAGCCATGTCTCTTTCCATGTGGGAATCTCAAGTTCGCGACGTAAGGTGCAGAATGCCAGGAGCAACAGCGTGGCGACAGTTATCCTCATCACCACTACAGAGACTGGTGTGAACACCTTCAGCGCTTCGTTGGTGAAGATAAATGATGCTGCCCAGAAAATCTCGGCAAACACAACTCCTATATATGCCACCTGCTTCCCTTTCATTTTTATCTGAACCCTATGATGTGTCTGACCTCCTCTATGGTCTTTCTTGCCGACTCTCTTGCCACAGCGGCACCTTCAGCAGCGACCTTGTCAAGCAACGCCTTGTCAGCAGAATATTCCTTGATTTTCTCCCTTATAGGATTGGTGAAGTTCACTATGTCTTCCACCAACTGCTTTTTCATGTCGCCATATCTTATAGAGCAGTCGTTCCAACGTTCGTTGTAGAAATCGTAAGTCTCCTTAGACGACACTATCTCCATGAACGTGAATAGGTTCTGTATCACCTCAGGCTTCTCCTGATTAGGTTCGGTAGGTCCGGAATCTGTGACTGCCTTCATGACTTTCTTCTTAATCTGGTTAGGCTCGTCGATGAGGTAGATACAGTTTCCTTCTGACTTTCCCATCTTGCCACTGCCATCGAGACCTGGCACCTTAACGGCTCTCTCTGCCAGCGAGAAGTTCTGTGGCTCAGGGAAGAACTCCACACCATATATCTGGTTGAAACGTCTTGCATAATGTCTCATCATCTCCATGTTCTGTTCCTGATCCTTGCCTACAGGCACCTTTTCAGCCCTGTGTGCGAGCACGTCAGCCGCCATAAGGGTAGGATAAGTCAGCAGTCCTGCATTTACGTTGTCAGGCTGTTTTCTCGCTTTTTCCTTGAAGGTCGTGCAACGCTCCATCTCCCCGAGATAAGCATTCATGTTTAGGTACAGATAGAGTTCAAGAACTTCCGGAACGTCGCTCTGCACGTATATCGGTGCTTTATGCGGGTCAATGCCGCATGCCATGTATTCTGCCAATATGGTTCTTACGCTCTCTTGGATGTTTTCAGGTTTGGGATGTGTGGTCAGCGAGTGCCAGTCAGCTATGAAGAACATACACTGATATTTGTCCTGCATATCGATGAAACTCCTTACTGCGCCGAAATAGTTTCCCAAATGTAGATTGCCCGTAGGTCTTATTCCGCTTATTACCTGCATATAATTCAAATTTCCATTAATGGGTGCAAAGGTACGAATTTTTCTTTGGAAAAAGAGCAAAAATCAAAAAAAAATATTGTACCTTTGCAGCCAAAATCGTGGGTTATGAAAAAACTTTCTTGTTTTATCCTTTTTTTTATTGTTAATCTGTGTGTTGCGTTTGCTTCGGATTATGATTCGTCATATACGTTTGGCATATATGGTTTTGTAAGGAATGACATGACATTCGACACTCACCGCTCGCTCGGTGCTGTGAACGAACTTTTCTATTTTCTCCCTTTCGACCGTCAGCTTGATGCCGAGGGCAATGACCTAAACGAGGTGAACCAACTGAAATTCCTTGGCATAACTACCCGACTCGGCATGAATTTCGATTCTCCTCTCTATTCTCACGGTTTTCGTCTCTCTGCCAATTTCGAGGCTGATTTCTGTGGTGCCGCCTCACCTGCTATAGCCTGTTTCCGTCTGCGCAGAGCCAATGTGGTTTTCGATTGGGAACGTAAGTATAATAACGATAATGTGATGCACCACAAGCTTATGGTCGGTCAGGCTTTCCATCCAATGACTTCCGAACTGTTGCCCGACATTGTCTCTCTCAACACCGGTTGTCCGTTCAATCCTTTCAGCCGTGCTCCACAGATTCGCTATACTGCCAATTTCACTTCTGTCCGTCTGACGGCAGCAGCGGTATGGCAGTTCCAATATACAACCCCTGGTCCTCAAGGCAACTCGAACCAGTATCAGTTCGACAATGCAGTTCCCGAAGCTTATCTCGGTGCAGAATACCACATTCCACATTTTAAGATTGGTGCAGGTGCAGAATATATGGCTGTCCGTCCACGTGTATCTACCGAGATTGACGGCAATGTGTATCGTGTCAGCGAACATGTACATTCCTTCGCTGCACAGCTCTATCTTGATGCAGGGAATGCCAACTGGGATTTCCGTATGAAATCTGTCGTGGGTCAGAACCTCGGACATCTGCTGATGATGTCGGGCTATGGTGTATCCGGAATCGCGCACGATGGACGGTCCTTGCTCTACGCACCACTGTTACAGTCTGCGTCGTGGTTTACACTGACATATCACACAAACAATATCCGCCATAACGTATATGCCACTGTGCTTGGTGGTTATATCAAAAACTTCGGAGCAGGCACCGAGGTGTCACGTCTCTATACCCGTGGACCAGAGAATCTCGACCAGATGTTCCGTGCATCTGCCTCGCTGCAGTATCGTTTCAGGGAATTGAACGTAGGTGCAGAATATGAATATACGGGTGTGCTCTATGGCGATGTACGCCCTGATGCCACTGTCACGAATACTCATCTTGTCAACAATCATCGTCTCTATCTCATCGTGATGTATAATTTCTCGTTTGACTGGAAAATCCAAAAAAACAAAAGTATATGAAACGTATTTGTCTTCTGACTCTGGCTATCGTTTTTGTTGCCTCAGCCTTTTGTGTCAACCCATCTTCGAAACTTTCGCCTCGTGCACGTACATTGCTGATGAAACGACCTCATTCAGCAGTTGCACGGCTTTCGAAATCTGACCAGACTGTATCTGCATTCATTTCGTTTGCTGCCAGTACAGACATCACTTCTCTCGTTGCAAAACATGGTGGTACGGTCAGGAATGTCTATCCCTCTTTATGCCTTGCCACAGCCACACTGCCTGTCGATGCTCTCAATGCTATGGCATCAGTGTCAGACATCAAGCGTATTGAACTATCATCCACACTCTCCCACGACATGCACCTTGCACGCAAGACGAGCAATGCCTATGTGGTGATTGACGGCTGTCCACCCCTGCCTCATCCGTTCCTCGGAACAGGAGTATTGGTAGGTGTCGTGGACCAGGAGTTTCAGGTCAATCATGTTGATTTCTGGAATGCTGAACGTACACGCTACCGTGTGAAACGTTTCCTCAACCAGAACACTGGTCGTCTGTATGCCGATTCCGCTTCAATAATTGCTGCAAAGTACGACACACGCAATATGGAGTCAGGTCATGCAACTCACGTCACCGGCATTGCAGCAGGAGCCGACCATACGACTGAATATTACGGCATTGCAGGCGATGCCGACCTTGTGCTTGTAGGTACTACGGGTGAAGATGCTGACCTCACTGACGGTGCAACGTATATAATGAACTATGCCGATTCTGTGCATCGTCCATGCGTTGTGAATATCAGTATGGGAGGTTCGCTCGGTTCACATGACGGAACGGACGCAAGCTCGCGAATACTGAGCTCGCTTGTCAAACCTGGACATCTGGTCGTAGCAGCAGCAAGCAACAGCGGTGACGTCAAGGCACATGCAGCACTCACATTCCCAGAAAACGACTCGTCTCTCGGCACATTCATTGATTTGTCCGGCTCATACTATTCATACTATTATGGAAACATGACTGCTGCCGACATCTGGGGCGAAGCAGGCAAGGATTACGAAATATCTTTCATCGTTTACGACAAATCCAACAACGATACAGTCTTTTCCACTCCATGGTTTTCGGCATCATGCGATACTACGGTTTCTTTTGATTTCGATTCCACCATCTCCCGATGGAACGAAATAAACGTTGAGGGCACTATGGCAATGGGTGTTAGTCTTGACAACAACCGTCCAAATGTCTATCTGGAATATAGCGAGGATGATCTTCCGTACGGCTATTATCCAGGTATCTGCATTCGTTCGCACGACTGCACGGTGCATTTGTGGACACTCGAATATCTTTCAGAATTTTCCGACAACGGACTTTCCAGTCATGGCTGGGTGGACGGCGATGGCGAATATTCGATAGGTACTGGAGTGGCTACAGGCAAGGATGTGATTTCAGTTGGCTCGTATGCCTCATCGTCTGATGGTTCGTCAGCCATAAAGCATATTTCCGACTTTTCGTCACGCGGTCCTCTTATTGACGGCACTATGAAACCTGAAATCACAGCTCCTGGCGAGGTGATAGTCTCAGCCATTCCTGACAGTCGTGGTGTCAGCTATTATCAGGAGTACAGCACTAAAGTCGATGGCAAAAAATACTATTATGGCTCAATGCAGGGCACTTCAATGTCATCACCATACGCAACAGGCGTGCTTGCCACTTGGCTGCAGGCTAAACCAGACCTGACTCGTGACGAGGTTCTCGAAATCTTTGCAGAGACCTCCATACGCGACCAATATACAGGTTCTGACCTCCCAAACAACACTTGGGGTTATGGCAAGATTGATGCCTGGCACGGCATCCTCAAGATACTGAATATCTCTCTCGAAGGCGTCGAGAATCCACTCTCTGACGATATTTCAAAAGAGTTTATCGTATATATCGACCCTGCCTCTTCGATGCTAAATATAGCATTTCTGAATGCAGAAAACGATGTTCAGGCATCTGTAATCGACATGAGCGGACGAATTATTATTTCTACATCGCTTGGGGATGTTCTCCCAGGCATTGAAACCTCGCTCAATACATCTGACCTTGCCACTGGCATCTATTTTCTCCGTCTCACCACCCCAACATCAACCGCCACTGCAAGGTTCATAGTGAACAGATAATTTGACCACTACTATAGTAAAAAGAGGTCCACAGACTTGATATCTGTGGACCTCATTCTTTTGTTATTACGATTGAAATTTATACTCTTCCTGGATATACTTTCAGAGCTTCGCCAAGACATCTGATAGCCTCTTTGAGGTCATCAATCTTCAGTACGTATGCTATACGCACCTCGTCCTTGCCACAACCTTGTGTTGAGTAGAAACCAGCAGCTGGAGCAACCATGACTGTCTTGCCTTCAAACTCAAACTCTTCGAGCAACCATTTTGCAAAACGCTCAGAATCGTCGATTGGCAATTTCACTACTGTATAGAAAGCACCCTTTGGCTTAGGACAATAAACTCCTGGAATCTCGTTCAATGCCTTGACCATGTAGTTGCGACGTGCGATATACTCATTATATACACCATCGAAATAGTCCTGGGGTGCCTTCAAAGCTGCCTCGGCTGCCAGCTGTCCGTAGAATGGAGGGCAGAGACGTGCCTGACCGAAACGCAATGCTGCATTGATGACCTCCTTGTTGTGCGAAATGATTGCTCCCACACGTACACCGCACATGGAATATCTCTTTGATACAGAATCCATCAGTATCACATTGTTCTCCAACCCCTTGAGCGTCATGCACGAGATGTGCTTGTTTCCGTCATAGCAGAACTCGCGATATACCTCGTCTGCGAAGAGAAACAGGTCGTGTTTCAAAACTATCTGGCGCAAAGTCTCAAGTTCGTCTGCCGAATAGAGGTAACCTGTAGGGTTGTTAGGGTTGCATATCATGATTGCCTTTGTGCGAGGAGTGATGATTTTCTCGAACTCGTCGATTGCAGGCAATGCGAAATCGTTCTTGATAGAAGTGCGGATTGGAACAACCTTAACTCCAGCCTGCAATGCGAACGAATTGTAGTTCGTATAGAAAGGTTCTGGAATGATGATTTCGTCACCAGGGTTGAGACATGCCATCATGGCGATGGTGATAGCCTCAGAACCACCGTTTGTCACGATAATCTCGTTCTCGGTAATATCAATACCGATTGACTTGTAGTAACCGGTCAGACCTTTGCGGTACGACAGATTACCTGCTGAATGGCTGTACTCAATGACCTTTCCGTCGTAAGCTCTCACTGCTTCGAGTGCGCAATCTGGAGTCTTGATGTCTGGCTGACCGATGTTGAGGTGATAAACTTTCACTCCGCGCTGTTTCGCAGCGTCAGCGAACGGAACCAATTTGCGGATAGGCGATGCAGGCATCGTCTTTCCCTTTTCTGATAACTGTGGCATATTCTAATGTTTTATATGTTTCAAAACTGGCTGCAAAGTTACAAACTTTTTCTGACATCAGCCATCTTTTCGGCAAAAAAAATATTTTCGCTCTTTTCTTTACAGTTCCCGATTATTTTTGTACCTTTGCAGTCGTAATATTTATCATGTCGTATCGTGCATATTTATAGTTGTGGCACCATATTTCGCGGTATTTCAGCTGAGGATAAGAAGCTGATTTCCGCTTCCGAGACTGAGATGTCATTCATGCGTGGCGACGTCATCTATAATGTCGGTGACCGTCCGTCCCATCTGCTTTGTGTTGTCGAAGGCAATGTCAAAATATGTGTTACGGGTCTTGACAGATGTCAGATAGTCCGTTTCGTATGTCCAGGTGAGTTCTTCGGATTGCGACCTTTGCTCGCCCGCGAGCGTTATGTGTTGTCTGCTTTTGCTGTGTCAGATGTGAAAATACGCTGTATTCCCGCATCTCTGTTTTCCAGGCTTCTCGCAACATATCCGTCAATCTCGGCTGCTGTGGCGTCAGATCTTGCTGCCTGTCTCGGCACAATCGACAAACGGCTTGTCTCGCTCACGCAGAAACATACCCGTGGCCGTCTTGCTGAGGCTTTGCTCGACATTTCGTCACGTTTCGGACGCAACTTCAACACTGGGGCAATATGCTGCCTGCTGACGCGTGAGGAAATAGCCTGCTATGCCAATATGACCACTGCCAATGCCATCAGGACTCTCTCGGATTTCGTCGCAGAGGGTATCATCTCGCTAAATGGCAGGCAGATTTCAATTCTTGACGAAAAATCATTACGCCGAATATGCAACCTTGGCTGAAAAATTTATATTCGCTACTTCAATCGGATATGATAGCGCCTGCACTGCTGATGGTCGAACAGAACATTGACCCTGCGCACCACGATCTCAAGAAACGGTTTGCTGACCTTTGTTATTTGTGCAAACAGTATTATTCCTATTCTGATACATCATTCCGTCCGAATATTATCCATCTAATCCTTTCGCTTGCCGACGATGCTTCTGTCGGTACATTCCACCCCAAGTCGCTTGAAGCTGACGCTCTGGACTTGCTTCTTGAACCTGACAAATTCCGTACCGTTGGCTCTGCATCAGATGATGCTGCTCTGTCAGAATTGTTCTCAGCTCTTGCTTTTTCCCGTCCGTTTTCTCATTCAAACCTTAAAAACATCAGCGACCTCCTTGACAACGGTTCTGGGCTTGATGTCTTTCACCGAGATGTGCTGACATACGCTTTGCTCATACGATTGCTGCGTTCATTTGATTCTGAGGTATTCTCGCTCTTTATCGAAATGCGCACATCAATAGCGTATGTCTCGACAGCTGCACTTTGCATAGTGTATGCTGAACGTATATCTATCGATGAGAAATTAACAGAGGAACTGAAATCCCTGAATGCCGACCCATTGTTCGCCTACGCATTGTCCTGCTTCTTCATTTCAAGCCGTACATTGCCCATTGCTGACGATTTCCATAACAATCTTCTGCCGAAACTACTGAGGCAAAACATGGAGATATTGAAAAATCACAATCTTGCAGATTTGGAAGGCAGCGGCATAATAAAATATATGGAACGGTTCAACGAAATGAACAAAAAAGGCATTGACGTGTATTACGACACTTTCCGACAGATGAAATTCTTCCCTTTCTTCGCCGAGCCTGCGCACTGGTTTTTCCCTCTCGATTTTCGATATCATCTCATTGCCGGTGAACTTTCTTCAGATATCGAGAATATTAGCCGTTCGCTTACCCATACCTCTATTTGCGACTCTGATCGCTACTCACTCCTGTTCTCGATGAAGGGAACTGACTCTAATTTACTGTATTCCACGCTTAACAGTTATGGCATCGCCAATGTCGATGAGTTGACAGAACAGATTGATGACCGTGAGGATTGGCAAGGTCGCGGCACTGTCTCCACGAAAGAGCTCATAAGATTCTCAGTGATGAATCTTTTCCGTTTCTTTCACCTTTCCGGCAATACAATGGGTGCTGTTTCGCCTTTTGATTATCTGTCGTCGGTAAATTCTGACCTCACGTCGCTTCTTCCCATTCCCGACAGGAATGCCATAGCCTTAATGCTATATGAAGCTGACGTTTGGGAATATGCCACACGTTTCTGGCATGACATTTCTGACTCGCTTCTGGATTCTGACCCTGAAATATACCGCAAGACAGGCTATTGTCTCGAACAATGCAGCAGATACGACGAAGCTGCCGAGGAATACAATAAATATGACATCATATCGCCTGACGACCCATGGACACTAAGCCATCTTGCCAATGCAGAATATCTCGCAGGTGATACGACATCTACGATACATACATACGAACATTTGCTTTCCGTATCGCCTGACAACGATGAGGCATTGCTGCGCCTGTCATCACTGCATCTCTCGCATGGGCATCCAGACAAGGCGAAACAACTTGCCTACAAACTTGTATATCAACATCCCGACAATGATGAATATTCATACCTGCTCGGACGTTGTCTGCTGTTGCTTGGCGAATGTGACGAGGCTTGCAAGTATCTGTCAAAATCTGAAGACGTTCCGCGCAATATGCTCCTTCGTGCATTTTGTAAACCTGAACTTCTCGACAATGTCATTCCAAACCTGATAGCATTGATTGGCATGTCCGACTTTGTGCAACTCCTTCGCGATACTGACATAGTTCCTCACCTCACTCCTGAAATCCTGCGACGCATCAATGCTATTATCCTAAAAGACCACAATTAAAAAATATACGATAATGAAGAAAATCATTGCAACAAAAAATGCTCCTGCAGCAATCGGTCCATACAGCCAGGCTACGCAGGTCAACGGAATGCTTTTCATTTCCGGTCAACTTCCAATCGACCCTGCTACAGGCAAATTTGCTGAAGGTGGTGTCGCTGAGCAGACTCACCAGTCGCTCCGCAACGTCCGTGCCATTCTCAACGAGGCTGGTTACGATTTCCAGGATGTAGTCAAGACTACTGTGTTCCTCAGCGACATTGCTGATTTCGGTGCCATGAACGAGGTCTATAAACAGTATTACCTCTCTGATTGTCCAGCACGTTCTGCATTTGCTGTAAAATCACTCCCTATGGGTGCTTTGGTCGAGATTGAGACTATTGCAGGCAAATGATTTTGCCATTGAAAAATCAACGAGAGAATCCCTTCCATCAAATAAGTGGAAGGGATTCTCGTTTTTTTTATTTTATGATTAATATCATTCTATTTCATTTGAAATTATATTATCATTTATATTTTTATTTTGTATTATCAATTCATGTTGTTTAAATATCGGGTTATCTTTTTCTCCCATTTCGTTTTTATCTTTTTCAGAGTTATTCTTCTTTATAGATTTATTATCTTCTTCATTATTGATATTTTTGTCATTTCTACTTCCATTGTCAAAATTATCTTTTATATCAAATATTAAAATATTAGATTTTTCATTTAATTCTTCCATGTTATTGTCATCTTCATTATTGTTGTCGATAGGATTTTTGTTAAATTTTTCAGTCTGTACGCCTTCTGCATTGTATGTTTTGAAAGAAATTCTTGAGGGTTCAGCTCTTCCAAACATTTTCGTCAAATCGTAACGCTCCGAATTAAACACCTTTGACCACATGCCATTTTTCCATACACCTTTGAAGCCGTCAGCAAAAGTTCCGCTTTTTGCTTTTTTCCATTTTCCCACTTCTATTTTCATATCTCCAGCCGATTTCAATGCAATGTTATTTTCTGCCCTGAAAAATCTTAATAACGTTGCAATCTGAACTACTAATGACCTAAGAAGTGGCATGTCAAAAGAATCAAGTATTGGTTTTGACAATGCGTCAGTCAGATTCTTTAGTGTACCGACACCAGCTTTTTTCGTGTCAGCACCAGAATTGATATTCACAGCATTTCTTGCCCTTATCTCTACATCCATCCCTTCAATCACCACATCACCGTTTGGTGCATTGATGTTTATGCCAGTATAAGCATTGATTGATACAGACCCGACTGGCGAATCTATAACGACTTCCCTATTGTCGCTTGACGCTGCCACCTTGAACAGCCCATATTCGTCAGTGAACTCTATTCCCCCCAATGCTTTGCCTATTGGACTGTCTTTCCCTGCTGCGTTGCCCATCACCTGAGGTGCAAATCCTCTGATGAATCCTACAGCGGGGAATGCTCCGTTCAAGTAGTTCAGAGTATTGTCAGGACTGAAAAATCTTATGCAATGTCCGTGATGGTTGGATATCACCCCTTGATATTTCCTTGTACCGTATTTAGGAGGACGATCGCTCGTGAACAGGCTGCCAGCTATGTAAGGCTTCTCGACATTTCCCTCTTCATATTCTATCATGACTGTGTCTCCCTTCTGTGGCATGAAGTGTGTCCCTCCGCCTTTGGTTGCATGAAGCGACAGGTTTGGTATCCACGGAGTTGCCGTATCTGACCATGGGAATTTCACCCTTACTCGTCCCATACGCTGAGGGTCTGCACTATCTTCTACTTTTGCTGTGTCACCACCTCTGACTCTCAGCACATGCTTGCAGCATACTGGCGCTACGGCAATTTCCTGTTTTGTTCCTGAAATTGCAAGCATTGGTGCAAAGATCGCTTTTTCTTTCATCTTGAACTCAGTGCTGGTCTGATTGTTTAAAACCACTTCTATTTCAGAGCCAACTGATATCCAGCTTTTATCTCCCCATCTGAACGCCTTGCCCAAAGCTATATGGTTGTGCTTTCCTGTCGCTTCTGCTACGAGCAGTTCCCTGCTTACCGCAGCCTGCATCTGCGCAATATTATTGTAATATGTCGAAGTTACGCCTTTATTTAATATCTCGTTTACCTTGCCGGAATATTTTTCGGAGTTTGTAGCGAACTGTGTGAATTTATTGTTGCTGCTTCCGTACTGATCTTTGCGGTTTTCCTCAATTTTGTCAGGAAAATAATTTGAATTGTATTTTTTATTGGCTGCTTTGGCATATCCCAATACGGTTGATATTGCGCCTGGTATTCCGAAATATTTATACTCAGTCGCCAGCAAGCCTACTATCATTGCTCCTATTGTTTCGGCATGGGTGATTGTATTGACAAATTCATAGTAGAAAGGCGTGAGAACACCTCTTTCATCTGATTCGGAATCGTACTTGTCCTTTTCTATCGTGTTGCTGTACTCGTCTCTTGTGATTCCACTTCCGTTACTGCTGTCGCTATATAATGTTTCGCTTGTGTATTCAGTGCTTATGCTATCCCATTTCTTTACTTCTATCTCGCCAGATGTTGACCAGTCGCCGATTGGATGGCTTGACAGTCCCAAACAGAGTTTACCTCCTTCGAAATACAGATATTCACCGCTTTTGTTGGCTGTTCGCCTGATGAACTCATACATCGTCTCGTTGTGCCGCACGAGGTATGGGTGTCTGAGCTCTGTATATGGGGTTCCTGAACCCTCGTAACTCAACAGTTGTTTCAATCCAGAGTTTACAGCGACTTTCACGCCAGTAGTTCCACATGCCGGATTTATTATATCATTCAGCAGTTTTCCTGCGGTATAGCAACTATTCCCTTTCTCCTTGTCTATATACATATCAGCACTTCGCAGTTCCACTTCAACAGCCAGAGTGCAGTTTGTCTTGTTCTTTATTATTCGTTTTCTGACCTTAAAGAGATAATAGCAGTCGATTATTTTATCTTTTTCAATAAATACCGGATCTTTTTTTGGGTCCTTATCTATTGATAAATCACCATAATAGATTGATACCGATTTGTCCTTTTCTATGATTTCATCTCCTTTTTGGGGTTTATCGGTATTTGCTATTGTGAACTCCAATATCGCTTTGCCGTGGTCGCTCACATGCCTATTAATGACAATTTTCTGCAACAAAATGTTGCTTGTCGTTTTTCTGAGCCCCAATATATATTCTTTTGAATCAACTTTTACTGCGTAAGTGCTCATGGTCGTATCATCTTATTGTGGTTAATATCTGTCTCATAAGTTCGGCAGGAGTATTTATACTTGCCTCTCTCAATCCCAATTTATGAGTGACATTTTCCTTGTCTGAATAGTAGATTCCTCCCACCCTTGGGCTTACCCATTTGTCCTTTAAGTTGTCGTCAATAAGGATGTTATTCATCATAGTTTCTTCTATTTTAGCAATAAAAGGGGTCTTTTTATCATTGTCATCCCATATTTTACCGGATAATTCATCACTGAACTTGGTAATAAAATCATTCCATCCGTCGTTGTTATTGATAGAATCTGAAAATTTATAATCTGATGAACCCAAGATTAATTTTTTATTATTCTTGATGAAATTATAAATGCATTCTCTCTTAAGTTCAACGAAATCATTTCTGTTAATCGAAATTGGTTCTTTAATCTTTACAATTTTATTATCAGCAACAAATTCTATATTCCCTATTTTATTACCTGTCGCTTTATCAATAGAGCCATTTACTCTACCAATGAATATGTATTTATCAAATGCAATGTCTGCTTCTTTATTATGTTCCTTGCATTGTTCTATCATCTTGTTGATATTTGATGTGTCGTTTTCGGTTGTTGCAAACATTTTATTTCTGAATATAGTCAGGTATTCCTTTAGGCTTTGATAATGCGAATAGACTGATTTTACACGTCCTGTCTTTGCATAGTATTTAGTCGATGAAGATGGCCTTTGGGGTCTTACCCAGTCCATTCCCAACTCGCTTATTAGTGTATTGACATCAACAGGAAATAAATTCATTGGCTGATTCAATTTCTTTACAAGATCATGGTATAAACTCGTAGAATTTTTATTTTTACTTTTGCTTTCGTTTTGCTTGATAAATTCGGCAACTTCCTCTATAGCATCTTTGATTAATATTTCTCCTGTGGAAATCTTCAGCAACGAGTTCTCGAAAATCCTGTCCATTTCCTGAACTATCATTGCAATATAGAATATGCAATCTGTCTTCGCTTCTCTGTCGCTGGTGTTGCCTATCGTGCAGTCCTTGCTTGGCAGACTGACCTTTCCATCACCAGCTTCCATGGTTATGAATTGTTCTGACGAAAAACACATATTGCCATCGCTTGGTTTGTATATCAGGTTTTTCAATGCCACCAATGGTCTTAAATCCAATATGAGGTCAGAGAACAACACCTGCTGTACTATTGCAGGTTTTATGGATGCACCTATCATCGACATAATCGAGTCGGAATCTTTACCCGATTCTTCACCTGCCCTGACTTTCAGGTTGTTTCCTGCAATAATGCTTACGTTCTTTCCAGTTATGTTGATGTCTCCTACAGGTGCCGAGATGTCAATTGCCGAAAAGGCATTAACGCCAACCTTGCCGAGGTTTGAGGATATCGTTACACTTCTTGACGTAGATGATGCAGAAATCTCGTATAGACATGCATCGTCCGATATATCTATTCCCCCGATATACGACATCCTTCCGCCTGAGTCTTTTGTTGGATCTGGTGTATCAGCGTGAGCAAATCCTGGTATAAAGTCTGTCACCCATGATAACATAGGAATGGCGCTTGCTATGCTTGCAAGAAAATCTTTTGGTGTCCAGAACCGTATGCTGTGTCCATTCTTACATGATATTATGTTCTCGCATCCTCTCGCACCCCATTTTGGTGTTGAGTCCTTTGTGAATGTTGCACCGGCTATATATGGCTGTTCGATATTGCCGTTCCTGTACCCTACAAGACATTTGTCACCTTTCTGAGGCACGAAACATATTCCGCCGTTTACCGTGGCCAAAGGGGTAAGGACCTTCAGCCATGGTGTTGCAGCGCTATTTCCGTCTTGCCAACCGTATTTCACCCTCACCCTGCCTAATCTCTTCGGGTCTTGGTTGTCATCTATTGTCGCCTGCTGCACCCCGTTGAATCTCCTCACTTCGTCGTATGTGCTGCCATCCCATATCTCCATATCCTCATATTTCTCAAGGAGTGTATTCTCTCTTTCGCTTGCTGCAAGGAGGTCTGCTGCTGGCGTGACAACGTATGATTGGTCGCCTGTACCGTATGAGCACTTTGCCATCAGCATATACTGCCATGTGTTGTCCCATAAATTATTCTTTACGCTTGCAGTCATCTCCACACGAACCACTATGTATTCCCCTCCCCAGGAATTTATTTTCAGGATGTCGCCTAAGAAATATTTTTCTTTCGAAGTTTTGTATCTTACCCAGATGCATTTCTTTACCATCTCCTGCTGCGCTTTCCTTACGCTTTTGTAGTGATCGTCCGAAAAACGTGACTCGGATGACTTTTCGCTGTAGTTTGCAAACTGGGTATATGAATTCTTATTCGTGTTGTATTGTCGCTCTTTTGCGTCTTTTATGTCTGCGTCTTTGAAATAACCTTCGTCATATTTTTTGTTCTCCTTGTTGACGTTTGTCTTATATGCCGATGCTGTCTGTGCGACCTTGACTCCCGCTTCCAGCACTCCGTCCATCAGCGAACTGTGTTCGTTGAGCGAACGCAGGGCAACCATCCATTCTCTGTCGCCAGTCTCGCGTTCCTTGGAGTACTCGTTGTATTTCCCCTTTTCTATGCTTTCGTAAAATTCGTTGTCGGTTATCTCTGTCGAATATGTCTTGTCGTCCCTGTTTCCGATTGTGTCGTCATTTCCGAAATATACATCGTTGTAGTCTTCTTTGGATGTGTCTTCTATTGAATATTCTGTACCTATTTTCCCAAATATCATTTGTCCGTTTTCGAAATACATCGGCACACCGCTCCTGTTGGTCGTACGCATCAGGAAATCATACTTTGTCTCGTTGAATTGCACCAGATATGCACTCATGTACTCTTTTTTGACATCTCCTATAGTGCCGAATATTGTATTGTTGCTCTTGACATCATTTTTTATTCCAGCATCATTCATTGTCGGCTCGAATATGCCGCTTGCAAAGTTTACAGCCGTGTACGATTTTGATTCTTTCTCCCTTGCCAGCGCAGCTTCCGGACTGTACATATTGATTGTCACATTCTTGCCTGTTTCTATGCTGCTCACCTTGAATCTTGAGAATATGGTGCTTTCTTTTTTTTCTTCATCGCAAAATACAAGTGAAATGTCTTTGCCTTTGAAATCATCAGCTTTCAAACCATTTTTAGACGTTCCTGTTATCTTGCACCACGATATGCCGCATATAGTCTTTTTCAGTCCGATAGTCTCAATGGTGAAATCGGCTACTGTATCTGTCCCATTTTTTATATTGTAACTTGCCATTTTCTCATTTGAAGTTTTTCAATTCGTTTCTCCATGCGTATTCTGGGTCGGAAATCAAGTCTCCTTTCAGATCTTCCTTGTCCGAATTCAAATCGCTTATCTTGTATGTCAATCCAGGTTCGTCGGTCATATACAGATTGCCCTTGTTCGTAGTGTTCGACCATTCCTTGCTCCAGGTGAAGAATTTTTTTACAGAGTCCAGCCCTTTGCTAAAGTCAGAAACCGCTGTAGCTAATATTCGCGAGTACCACGACTTGAATTGGGTGTTGTTTGCAGTCAGTTCATCGACATAGTCGTGCCATCTCTGTACATCCATCCAAGGCTCGCTGTCTGCCCTTCCCTCTATTATTGAATGTTTGCTCCTCAGTTCCTGCAGGTATTCATACAGCACATGCCGTACCCATAAATTTTTATTGTCAATAGATGCATTTTTGTATTTTCCTTCTTCTTCTATTTCTGTTTCCACATTTTCAAATCGAATTTGGAAATCCAGATTCTTTATTTTGCCAACTAACGAGGTACTTAAATCTTTTCCATTTATTACGCTATCAATTTTTGCACTCAATTCATTTTTGAACGCTTCCCTTATTGCACCTTCGTCTATCACGTTGTTATCAACATCACTTGTTTTTATACTGAATGTTTCATCGACGATTGCCGACATCAGGTTTTTCAACAGTTTGATGTTGTAGTAAAGTATCGTTTCAGTGAACTCATAATCGCGCATATCATACAGCCAATAAATTAGTCGCATGAAGATGTTGCTATTTTTTCTGTCTGTTGAATGTAACTTTTGGGCTTCACCAGCCGTAATGTCGAGCATTTTATCTATATCGGGTTTTATTTCCGGATTGATATTGACATGGCTTCCTCCGCTCTCCATCAATATATTGTTGAACGAAACAATCTCCATAGAGCCATCCACAGGACGTATGAATGCGTCCAATATGTGTCTGAGCAGGTTCATGTCAACCGTCTTGCTTTCCAGAAACGAAGCCATTGCCTTTCCTGCCTGAAATCCAAATCCTGCTCCACCGATACTCTCCATGATGTTCTTTCCTGAGGTCATCGTGAGTTTGTCGCCTGCAGTGATGTTCACGTTCTGTCCGGATATCTTTACAGACCCGTTAGGTGCCGAAATCTTTATTCCTGTGAATGCGTTGATATCTACATTACCGAACATCGACTGTATCGTGACCGACCTGTTGTTCGACGACATTGCTATCTGATACCAGCCATTGTCGTCGCCTATCTCGATACCTCCTGTCGTTTTTATCAAATTGTTGTCATTCGGAACAGGGACAGACAAGAGTGACGTGAATATAGCACCTGGGAAACCGAAAACTCCGCCAACTTGCCCAGCAGTGGCTATCGTGTTGAATTTTATGCTGTGACCGTTCCTGCACGAAATGACATCATCGTAGGTCCTTCCTCCCCATCTTGGGCTGACATCGCTTGTGAACAGTGCACCCTCTACATACGGACGTTCGATGTTTCCCCCTTCGAAACCCAACATCACTGTATCTTTTTCCTCCGGCTGAAAATACACTCCACATTCACCCTTTGACGACAGCGACCTTACGGCTATCCATGGTGTGGCATTATCCCCGTCTCCCCAATCAAACCTTGCCCTCACCCTTCCTGCCCAGATAGGGTCCATGTTGTCAGTGACGACAGCTCTCATGCCTCCCTCGACGCGTCTTATCGGTTCGCACATCCTTTCGGCTATGAAATAATTTTCATTTTTCCCTGCGCTATTTTTAATATTTACCTCTTCTGTGAGTTCTACTGTCTGTTTCTGTTTTGCACCTAACAAGCTGCTGTACGTCTCGGTATAGCGTACACCGGTCACTATGTAATTCGTTTTGTTGTCAATTTTTGCCGTATCGCCTAACATTATTTCTTTGTATTCTCCCGTGTGGCTTATGGCTATTTTGCGTCTGTCTGGTGTATCCTGCACTCTCCTTATGCAGGAATAGAACTTATTGTAAAGATTTGCATTCCACTCCTTGCCTGTAGTGTATGTCCCGAACTCTCTGTATGTTTTTTTATCTGAGCTGTATTTAGACTTATCAGTGATATTTTCGAAATATTTTTTGTTGAATTTCTTGTTGTTTGCCGCAGCAAACGATGCTGATGATGCCCATGTCTTAATTTCGTCTGCCGCTGTCTTGGTTACGAACTCCATAAGATTTTGCGAACAGAGCAGATTGGTCACTGGCATGCTTATCGACTGGTCTTTGTTCACTTGGTCGTTTGCCGAATCGTATTTATCCTTTTCAATGTCCTGCAGGTAATCGTCTTTACCTATTTCGGTCACGTATGCACTCAGCGCCTCCTTGTCGGATGCATCTTTTGGGCTTCTCAGCGACAATTCGTTTTCGTATGCGCCTTCCTGATAGTCAGTATCTTTTTTATTTGCCGCCGTGCTGAAAACCGTATTGTCGCAATTTCCAATCTTTGTTATCTCATTTGTAGTGAAAAGTTCATCTATTTTTCTTTCTGTTCCTCCAGCATGTCCGATATGCAGTTTTCCATCTTCGAAATAAAGGTATCCCCCACACCTGTTGACTGTCCTGAGCAGAAACGAGTAGAATGTTTCTTCGTACTGCACGAGAAATGGGTGTATCAGGTCTTGGTCGTCCTTGAGGTTTATGCTTCCCTTTATCGGATTGATGAGTAAATCTTTTTTGAGGCTGTCTTTTTTATTAACGAGGTTGTCTATTTCTTTTTGGAGTTTTTTTCTTTTTTCTTCATCTTTTTCTTTATCCAGTTCGGACTGTTTTTTATCAATATCCTTCTGTATTTCATCGACTTTCGGTTTTATTTTTTCATTGAACTGGCTATTTTCTATTTCTTTTATTTTAGGTTCTACTATGTCACCGAACAATTTCTTGGCTGTGAATGCTTTCGATGTGTATGTGAGGTCTGCAAATTTGTCGTTGCTGTAAATGTCAAGTCTTGCTTTCATGCCTTTAACTTCCCCGGCCTTGTATTTGGTAGTGATTCCGACATTGAAAACTGTGAATCCGGTATATGTTTTGACAGATGTAAATTTGAGAGAGACGACAACGTTTTGGAACGCACTGTTCAATTCTGCCATTATAGGTAGCGTATTGCCAGTGATGTCAATGTTTGCCTCTATGCTGTTTGGCTTTCCCATGACCTTGACGACATCGAGTTTCGTCATTGTACCATTCAGCTTAATGTCTTTATCATTTGCGTCCTTTACGACAAACTCGGTTTTCTTACCTGTGCTGAATGAGTATGTCGTTTTGTCTTTGCCAATTTTTATCAGTAATTCGCAGGTGGCCATCTTGAGTTATAGTTTCATTGATTGTGTAATGTTGTTGTCATTGTCATTGTCTTCTTCTTTTTCTTTGCTCTGGTTATTTGCAAATGCGTTGTCTATCTCATCTGTCTTAGCCTGGGTGTATTTCTCCATGAGGTCCTTATGCCAGTTATAGACATCGTCCATGGCTTTTGCAGCCTCCTCAGCCTCTTCGGGTGTTCCACCTGTCAGCAGCATGGCAGCCACTTCGGCAGCTATCAACTTATGAGTAGCCTCCATTTTGGTGGAGCATTCGCCGTGCAGTGTCTTGATGAGTTTTGTCATGTCTTCGTGACGTTTCTTGTCCATTTCGGGCATTGTCAGCTCTATGTAGAACATTTTCTGGTCCATAGGCACGTCTTTGCTCTCCTGTCCATCCATCAGCAGTTCCTTGACTTCCTGCTTGAATTCAGGATGGGTGAAGAGTATTCCCTTGCCAATCTGCGGAATGTCCTCCATATCCTTGGCTATCACCTTCATCTTCTTCTCGTCTTCCTGATCCATCACTATGAGTGCCACGTCCTCAATACTTCTGCTTGTTCCATCAATATCAACTGATATTGACAGCATGGATATTGGCTCCGCCTTGACGCAGATGTTCATATACCTGTATTGCATCAGCATCACGTATCCACCTAACTTCGATTTCAACTCCGCGAGTTTGTTGCTTACCTGTTTATTCATGACTTTATTCCTTTTCCTTAAGTTTTGCATTTGCCTTCTCTGGAGCAGCAGGTGCCGGCACTGCTATTCCGTCGCTTATGTTGGTTGACTTGAACGAGCTTGAAGCCTCGATGTTCTTGCCGGTAATCTTCGGAGCAGTGACATCGCCCTTGATATCGGCTTTGCCTCCTATGGTCGTATCACCGCAAATCTTGACAGCGCTGCCACCTTCGGTGAGGTTTCCTCCATCGAGTTGCACGAGCGCTCCCTGCTGCTGGATTTCAGCAGTTTTCTTGGCGAATATTCCGACCTCCTCGCCTATGATTCCTGCCCATTTTGCGTGTTTCTCTATCCTGAGCGACTTTTCTTCGCCTTCATACATTTTCTCGGCGGTGATGGTTATCTTGCCCTCTTTTGCCAACTCTTTGTCGCTCTTCTTATCCTTGTCGGTGTCTTTAGCTTTTATTTCAATTTCCTTTGCGTTGAGTTTTATTGCACCTGTCGCCTTTCCATCCTTGTCTGTGCTCCTGACGTCGATGCTCTCGATTCTGATGTTGAGCTGTCCGTCCTTGGCGATGTTGTTCTCTTCTATTTTTTCGTTTTTCAGGTCGTAATCCACACCCTCGATGTTCATCTGCTTGGTGACGATGTTGACTGACCCGTCAGCCTTGTATTCGGCGTTTTTCTCATCCTTGACGTTGCCGTTCGAAGTGTTCAGGTTTATATTCTCCGCCCCAACGTTGAATGAGCCTTTCGGCATAAGTGCGCTCTTGTCGTCGTATGCCATGAACGACGAATGCTTAGCCTGCACCGAGAATCCTGCCTCATCGTTGTCTCTGAGGTTTCCGTCACCATCGGCAGATATGTTGGAGATGGTTTCACCTATGATGCTGACCATTGTCTCGGTGCTCTTGGTCTTGAAATCGCCTTTCGCCTTGTCCACCTCCTGACCCTGTTTGTCAAGCTCGCTTATCTGTCTGTTTGCCTCGGCAAGTCTTGCCACAGAGCTGGTATATGTGTTCATCGCTGCATAAAGTGCAGGCAATTCATGTTCGAAACTGCGGTGCTTCTCGATGATTTCCTCAATATTCAGTCTTACTGATATTTCGTCTTCGTTCAGTTTGTCGCGCTCAGTCAAAATCTCTTCGAGCTTGTCGATTATGTCTGTGAGTGTTTTCTTTGCGTTGCTTGCTTCCTGCTTGAGATTGCCTTTCAAAGTGTTCAGATTGCTCTTCCTATCATCAATCGACTTTTTCAGGGTCTCATTCCCCTTTATCGCCTTGATTGCGACTGTCGAATCAGAAGCAATCTTTATTCCCGAGCCGCCGCAGCCAGCCAAGGTATGGAAACAGCCCTCTTCATCGTAGCTGTTCAGCACTATGCCTTTAGCCTGACTGATTATCTCGCTTCTCTTGCAGACTACGTTTTCTTCACCATCGGGACCTGGGTCCACGGCAATGTTCCTGATGCTTGCAGCACGGTTCACTATCGCCCCACCTATATCAGGACTCCCTGTTCCTTCGATGTCCACGCGATTTGCCCTTATAGTCACTTTCGAGAAACAGCCAGATTTCAGTGTTCCGTCCTTATCGACGTTGCCTATCACGATTTCAGGTGCCGATACAATTATTTTATGGTCATCCCTCACGTAATGTCCGCTCTCGACGAGACTGAAAATCTCGGCTTTCAGCCTTTGCACTTCGGCTTTTTCCTTTCTCACCTCTTCCAGGTTCTTTTCTACGCAGTTCTGGAAATCCTCAAGCGATTTTTTCCAATCGCTGAAAACATAATCTGACATGGTTGCCTTGTTTATGAATTGTTATGCATAATTTTATATCTCAATCTTCACGCCTGTCCTCCACACCTTACCGCCCATTGCTGGGTTGTATTTATATACGGCGACTTCCGCTCCTTCGACCCCTTTCATAGCCTTGATTTCCTTGGCTATCCTCCGTGCCACGTCCTCTATCAGTTTCGACCGTTTTTCCATCTCCTGCCTTACGATTCCGTAAACCGTCTCGTAGTTTACGGTGCTCTCAATCCTGTCGTCCTCACCAAAGTTGTCAGCCACTTTCAACCTTACGTCAACGGTGTATTTCCCGCCTATCCGGTTTTCCTCTTCATAGACTCCGTGATATCCCCACAACTCGATGCCTTCTACCAGTATCTCCATTGCTCATTTTGTCTTGTAACTGACGTTCACCTTGCCTTTGGCTATCTTGCCTAAGCGTGACGAAATCATCTGTTTTCTTATAGGCGAGATGTGGTCGGTGAATACGTGTCCCTCTAAATGGTCGTATTCGTGCTGCAGCATTCTGGCGAAGAATCCGTCGAACGTATCTTCGTGTTCGTTCCAGTTCTCATCGAAGTAGTGTATTGTTATCCTCTTCGGTCTCTTCACCTTTTCGTGAATTCCTGGAACTGACAGACATCCCTCTTCGTATGAGACTTCCTCTTCGCTCTCATCGGTGATTTCGGGGTTGATGAACACCCTCTTTCCTTCTATCATGTCTGGCATGTCTTCTTTCAGTACTGTCCCATCAACCACGAACAGTCTGAGCGACAATCCCACCTGTGGTGCTGCGAGTCCTATACCCTCGGCGTGGTACATAGTTTGGAACATATTGTCAATCAATGCCCCGAGTTCAGGGTAGTCTTCAGTCACCTCCTCAGTCTCATGTCTCAGCACAGACTGTCCTAATGTGTATATTGGTAATATCATCCCTTGTTAATGTTTTCTATGAATTTCTCGTTTGTTTTGTAAAGGTCCATCTGCTGCAGGACGAGGTTCATTGCTTCAGCAGGATTCATTGTCGAAAGCATGCTTCTCAGTCCCCACATGTTCTTCAACGTCAGTGGCGGCAGCAACAGGTCGTCGCGTCTTGTCGATGAAGCTGCGAGGTCAACGGCAGGGAATATCCTTCTGTTTGCCAAGATTCTGTTGAGTTGCAACTCCATGTTGCCTGTTCCCTTGAACTCCTCGAAAATGAAGTCGTCCATCTTCGAGCCTGTCTCGATCAGGGCAGTGGCTATGATGGTGAGCGAGCCGCCGTTCTCGACGTTTCTTGCAGCTCCGAAGAACTGTTTAGGCCGGTAGAGAGCTCTCGGATCGACACCTCCCGACAGCACTTTGCCCGACGAAGGTTCCACCGTGTTGTATGCTCTCGCAAGTCTCGTCAACGAGTCCATGAGGATTACCACATCATGCCCGCATTCCACCATCCGTCGTGAATGTTCATAGACCATCTGCGAAACCTTGATGTGATGTTCAGCCGATTCGTCGAAAGTTGACGACACGACGACAGTATCCTTGACAGCTCTTTTCATGTCGGTCACCTCTTCGGGACGTTCATCTATGAGCAGGATTATCATATATACCTCTGGGTTGTGCTTCTTTATAGCATTGGCTATGCTCTTAAGCAACATGGTCTTGCCTGTCTTTGGCTGAGCTACGATGAGACCACGCTGACCCTTGCCGATAGGCGAGAAGAGGTCAACTATTCGGTTAGAGAGGTTTTCGCCCAAATGCTTGTCATCAATCAGGTTGAATTTCTCGTTAGGGAAAATAGGGACAAGCCTTTCAAAAGGCACTCGTGTCCTGACCTCTTCAGGCTTCTTGAAATTTATTGAATATACGTGGCTTACAGCGGCATATCTCGATTGGCGGCTCTTGTCGATTTGCACTTTCACGTAATCGCCAGTCTTGAGTCGGTATCTTTTCACTTCAGGCACTGCCATGTAGCAGTCATCGTCTGAGGCAAGGAAATTGAATTCTGCAGATCTGACAAAACCGAAGCCCTGGTCCTGCACCAACTCGAACACGCCTTCGCGGTCCTCGAACATACTTTCATCCACCAATGGAATTTCGGGCATTGCAGACGTGTCAGGTACCGCAGGCATATCCTGAATCATAGGCGGCACTTCAGGTATTTCAGGCATATCTTGTGTCACTGGTATGTCGTCAATTATAGGAATTACCTGAACGTTCTGTTCACTCGGCATTTTTTTCCTTCTCGAAACTTTTTTGTTTTCTGATTTTTCGTTACTTACTTGGTCTTTCTTAACTCTTTCGCGCTTAACCTTCCTCTTCTTTGCATTTTCATTCACAGATGCTTTTTCACCCAGTTTATCATCCATGATTTCGTTTGAAACTTTTTTCATTTGCTGAATATAATTACTGATAAATCTTGTTGATTCGAATTCGACTGCAAAGGTACAAATAATAATTTACCTGTGCAACAATTTTTCAAAAAAAATTGCGCCCGTATATTATTCGTGTCTCTCCTTACTTTCTTCGTATATTTACGAGCGAAAATCGAGTTGACAAAAAACACCTCGTCGTGTGTCTCCCATAATCTCTGACGAAATCCCGAACCCCTTTTCTATAGTTTCAAAAAAATTGAATTCAAAAAACTTTCGGAAACAGTTGTCATCGTCTATATATTTTAT
>JAKSNT010000013.1 GCA_024399575.1 Paludibacteraceae bacterium | reverse complement strand
TCATTTTGCTACAAATTTTCGTTCAAAATATTTGCGTATGTTCGAAAAAACCATTGAAGCTTAACACGAAGTTAGTTATGGAAAACGAAGTTATGCGTCTGGCAATTGAAGGGCAGGTGATACAGAAGCGGATGTCAGTTTCGTAGAGAGCGATTGCCTTCGGATGAAGAGCTTTGGCAGATTTATCAATCAGACTGCAAAATGACCTTCAGGATTTTTACAGAGATTTTGAGATTATGAGGTTTGCAGAGTATCAGCGGGAAATCATTTAACTACCGACACGACTTCGCCGTTGTGGAATACGGTCTGAATCTCGTCGCCTGATCGTAACACTGAAGGGTCGTTGATGGGTTTACCATTGAGCAGGGTCAGCGAATAGCCTTTACGGAGTATGTTTTTCGGGTCAACCAGTTCAAGCTGCCTTTCAAGCGATGCAAGTTCACGTCTGTATGACTGGCATTGCATCACGGCTGACACACTCAGCCTTTGGTCCAGTGTCGCCATCTGTTCCCTGCACCTCCTTAATGTCAGCGCTGCCGCTGACTCGACTTCTCTCTTCAACGATTCTGTCTGGCGGAAATATAATCTCATTGCCATCTCTGTCGCTCTCGCCATGCCGTTCCTTAGATTACCAAGGTGCATCATTGCCTGCCGGACATATATAGTGGCAGCTGTCGATAGCTCTGCACTGATCTCGTTCAGCCTGTTCTGCAGTTCGAGCATGTTTGATATGAAATATTCGGCTACTGCCGTAGGCGTGATGGCATTGTGATATGCCACCATATCGACTATCGATGTGTCGCGCTGATGGCCTATACCGGTGATTATAGGCAGGCTGAAACGGGCACATGCCGTCGCCAATGCCTCGGAGTCAAACGCCAGAAGGTCGGTGGATGCTCCGCCTCCCCTGATGATGGCTACGGCATCAAATCGCTCAACAGGAATCAGCGACAGTGCATTGATGATTGATTCTTCAGCCTCGTCGCCCTGCATCGTGGCATTGAACAATTCGGTATGGAAACTGAACCCGTATCTGTTGCAGTTCAGCGTATTGATGAAATCGGTATATCCTGCTGCCGTGACTGACGATATGACGGCTATCCTCTTCGTGGGGATAGGCAGTTCCAGAGATCTGTTGCGTTCAATCAACCCGCTGGCGGTGAGTCGCTCGATTATCTCTCTCTTGCGTCGTTCGAGGTCGCCCATCGTGTATGTGGGGTCTATGTCGGTAACGTTGATTGACAGTCCGTAACGCTGATTATAATTGAACGAAGCCTGCAGCAGCACCTTTATCCCTGCCTTGAGCATCAGTTTGCTGATTATCTTGCCTGCAACATTCCGCCAGATGGTTGCCCTTGCCTCGGCTATAGTATTGTCTGACCCTGGGGCTTTCTCGATGAGTTCAAGATAGATATGCCCTGATGGATGGAAGTTGATACTCTTGATTTCTGCCGTGACCCAGAATCTGTTTTCGTCCCACAGCTCGATATGGTCCTTCAGCCTGCTCGTAGCCTCGAATAATGATATCTTTTTCATAATGATTTCTTTATAACTCCTCCGAGGGCAATGTCCTCGCCATCGTAGCAGACTACAGATTGTCCGGGCGTAATGGCATCTGCCTCGCCGATGAACCTTACGATGACCTCTTCGCCATTGTGGTAGATACGTGCAGGTACAGCCTGTGTCTTATACCGGTATTTTGCCATGACCGTTGCCCCGTCGTCGAATCCTCCCCATTTCTGGTATATGATGTCGCTGATGGTGCATTCGTGCGATGTGAGTTCGCTCTTGATTCCCAAGGTGACTTCATTAGTAGTTGCGTTCAGCCTCGTGACGTATCTCGGTTCACCGAAGGCTATCTTCAGCCCTTTTCTCTGTCCGATGGTGTAGTTCATGTATCCTTCGTGACGACCGAGAATCGTTCCGTCGCTGTCAATATAGTTTCCCGGTCTTATTGTCCCTTCAGGCAGGTTGTCGCGAAGGAACGAGCGGTAGTCGTCGTTCGGAATGAAACAAATCTCCTGACTTTCGGTTTTTTCAGCCAAATCGTAATATCCTCCGGCACGGGCTATCTCTCTGACATCAGTCTTGGTAAGTTCGCCTAACGGGAAGATTGTCCGTGCGAGTTGCTCCTGTGTCAGGCGGTAGAGAAAATATGATTGGTCCTTGCGTGTGTCGCACCCCATGCTGACGAAATACCTTCCTCCGTTTTCTCCTATCCTGGCATAGTGTCCAGTGGCAATCTTGCAGCAGCCGAGACTGTCAGCCATCTCAAGAAGCTTCCCCCATTTTATCGTGGGATTGCATACGATGCATGGGTTAGGAGTGCGTCCGGAAAGGTATTCGTCGATGAAATACCGAATGATGCTTTCATGGAACTCCCGACGGATGTCCAATGCGTGGTGCGCTATTCCTTCAGCTGCCGCCATGGCGCATGCCTCGCGAACAGCTGTCGTGTCAGCCGTAGTCTGGTAGGTGGCTGCTTCGAGGTCGTAACCCATACGTTTCAGCAGCATGAGTGCCACTGACGAATCAATTCCTCCGGATAGTGCTGCAAGAACCTTCATCGTATCATCTTCATTGTCAGGTTGTAGATTACAATGCCTGCCGTCACGGCAACATTGAGCGAATGTTTAGTCCCATATTGCGGCAACTCGATGCAGAGGTCTGCCATGTCGATTGCCTCCTGTTGAACTCCATTCACCTCATTGCCCATGATGATGGCATATCTGGCATCTTTCGCAGGGACGAAGTCGTCGAGCATTGTCGAGTCAGTAGCCTGCTCAATGGCAATGATCGTGTAACCTTCACGTTTCAGGTCGTTGATGGCTTCAAGGGTGTCTTCGTAATGCACCCAGTCAACCGAGAACTCTGCGCCAAGTGCACTTTTGTGAATTTCGGCATTCGGTGGAGTGGCGGTAATGCCGCAAAGTACCATGCGTTTAGTTCTATAAGCATCGCAAGTCCTAAATATCGACCCTACGTTGTTCAGCGAGCGTATATGGTCGAGCACAACGACAAGTGGTGTCTTCGAGGCTTTCTTGAACTCTTCGGTAGAAATCCTTATTATCTCTTCAGTCTCTAATTTTTTCATAGTATAAAGCCCAAAAAGGGCACTCTCGCCTTTGCTGCGGCATGAGTGCCCTTTTTCTCATATCATTTGTCGATCACTTAACGCGTTCGCAGTAGCTTCCGTCTCGAGTGTCAACACGGATGATCTCGCCTTCGTTGATGAAGAGAGGCACACGGATTTCGACGCCTGTCTCCAGTTTTGCAGGTTTTGTTGCGTTGGTTGCAGTATCACCTTTCAGACCTGGCTCGGTGTATGAAACCTGAAGCTCAACCTTTGTAGGCAACTCTGCGAAGAGGATGGTATCTGTCGATGCATCGATGACAACTTCGCAAATCATACCGTCCTTCAGGAAGTCAACACCGGTGATGAGGTCGTGCGAGATAGGCACCTGCTCGTAGTTCTCCTGATTCATGAATATGTAGTCCTCACCTTCCTTGTAAAGGAACTGGAAAGGACGGCGTTCAACGCGTACGTCTTCCAATTTCTCGCCAATGTTGAAACGACGTTCAAGAACACGTCCATCAACGACATCCTTGAATTTCACATTCATGATTGTATTGCCTTTACCTGGTTTGCGATGCTCGAACCAGATTACGAAGTAGAGGTGTCCCTCCATACGGATACACATTCCGTTTTTAACGTCCTGAGAGTTTATCATATCTTTTTTATTTGTTTTTTCAAAAAAATCCAACTGCCAATAATCGACAATGTGGCAATTGGATTTCTATTAACTTGGTTGCGGAGGCAGGACTCGAACCTACGACCTTCGGGTTATGAGCCCGACGAGCTACCACTGCTCCACTCCGCGATATTATTCCCTCTTGGAAATCGACTGCAAAGGTACGCTTTTTTGGTGATACGGCAAAAGTTTTGATGTTAAAAATTCTTAATAACATCTGCTGCATTATCCATCAGCCATTTAGGTGTGGATGTCGCTCCGCATATTCCTACTGTCTTGACATTTTTGAACCATTCCCTGCGTATCTCTTTTACATCTGATATGTGGTGGGAGTTCATGTTTATTTTCCTGCATTCGTCAAATAGGATTCTTCCGTTCGAGCTTTTCTCGCCTGCTATGAACAGAATCAAGTCGTAGTGTGCTGCGAATTGCCGTATGTTGGGTATCCTGTTTGCCACCTGACGGCAGATGGTGTCGTGATAGGTGAAAGATGTTGTGTCGGGTATTGATTGCTTGATTCTCGTCACTATCCTGTTGAATGTCTCGATTGATTTAGTTGTCTGCGAGAACAGGATTATCGCTCTGTTGAAATCAACCTTGTCGAGGTCTTCCTCGCTCTCTATGATTATTGCCTTGTTGTCGCACTGTCCGTCGAGACCTACGACTTCGGCATGTCCTATCTTGCCGTATATCACAATCTGAGCATCAGGGTTGGCGGCGTATGCGTTCTTGATTTTCTTCTGTAGCTGCAGTACTACGCTGCACGTTGCATCGATTATGGTAATATTGTTTTTTTCGGCAGTCCTATATGTCGAAGGCGGTTCGCCGTGCGCTCTCAGAAGCACGGTGGTGTCATGCAGTTCTCCAAATTCATCCTGACCTATGCATACCAATCCTGCCTTTGCCAGACGTTCAACTTCCTGCCCGTTGTGCACTATGTCGCCTAAGCAATAGAGTGTTTCATGTGTCTGCAACTGTTTCTCGGCTGTTGATATTGCCCTGACTACTCCAGGACAGAAACCCGACTGCGGGTCAATGGTAATCGATATTTTACTTTTCTTATCCATAATCATATCTCTGCTGACCATTTCACTCCGAACAGCTGTGCGTCCCTGTTGTTGCGGTAGGTCACACGGAACATGAACTGTATTCTGAAATACGACAGTATGTTCGAAAGTCCGAAGCCACATTCTATGTAAGGCAGTTTTGCAAATCCGTTGATTGCGACAGGCGACTGCCCTGCGTTCTGTCGGTTGTAGAGTTCAACCTGTTTCGCTGACAGAGTGCCGTAGCAGATGTTGAAATAGAGGTCCTCCCTTATTCCAAGTTTCTGCACTACAGGGATGTAGCCGAAAAGATATCCATGAGTCTGGTACCGCAATGTGGCGGCTGTCATCATGTCGGCAGCAAACTCCATCTGGTTCATCAGTGTAAAGTCGCTGTTCATGTACAGTGTCCCTCGTGCAGACCTTGGGAAAATGAACATCGAAAAGGGCACTGCGCCTATTACTGCTGATGCCTGCGCAGTCCAACTTAGATGCCCAAAACCTACAGGTACGCTCTGTGCAACATAAACTCCCGCCTTTCCATAATGGCTCCTTATGCCGTCGTCGTTGTAATATCCTGCTTCTCCGAACATGTGCAATATTGGATATTTACCTCTCAGCCAGTACCTCCCGAAATAGGTATTCAAGTATTTCTGTTCCCACCCCAATCTGATGTCGCATCTCAATCCTAAATTGTCAATGCCGGTATTGTGGATTCTCTGTCCGTAGAATTCGCCTTTGAAGGAAATGTCCGTCTTGCCCACTTTGTCGTTGAAGGTGTATCTGACTGTGGCAATCGACCTGAAAGAGTTTGTGGCTCTCCGCTTTATCTGGAACAGCGAGTTGAAGAGGTTGTCCGCATCGTTTATGTTGTTCTCGTCGAATATGAAAGTCTCGTCAAACCCGTATTTGTACGATTTGTGGTCATAGAATAACCCTATTATGCTATGTCGGTCGGGGGTCATGTATTGCATGTTGCCTCCGTAGAGCATTTCTTCAGCTTTATGTGCATATCCGAAATAGCCTCCAACGGTGAAACGTTCAAGCATTCTGCCGTTGGTCCTTAAGGATATGGTAGGCGTTATGCCGTCGTGCTGGTTGAAATGCAGCATGTTGAATATCGGACCTATGTCTATCGGTCCTGCATGTACATATTGCGTGAGAAGAAGGTCGAACGTCCCCTTCACGAACCTTACGAATGGGGTGTTGATTATAGAGTCAATCTTGTCGTCGGTAGTATGATGTTGTGTCATGCTGTGTCCGTCACGTCTGACTCCATATCTGCGTTCATTGAACAACAGAAGTCCCATGAGGTTGAAATCCTTAATCTTGATTGGGTTTATGCCTAACGACAATGCCTGTGACCCGATGCTGTCGTTGTCGCTCCAACGGAAAGAGTTCAGTATGTTTATGTTAGTGTATGGTGATGTCTCGAACGAGGCATCGGTGATTCGCCAAGTCAGTGAATCGGCTGTCATGGTGCCTTGCAGATATAGTCCGTTGGTGGATTTAGGCTTGAACCTGATTGTATATCTTTTGGGCGATTCTGTCGAGTCAATGAGGTAATAGTTGTAATATAGTTTCGGTGACCTTGTGATAGGCGACACGAAATTTGAATTAATTATGGTGATATAAGGATTGTAGATATTCACTTTCGGTGTGTATGCTGATAATAACTGATGCCATTGTTCGGCAGTGAACATTGGAAGTGAATTTTCCTCACTCTCTCCTCCGCATCTTGCCGTTGAATGGTATGCCGGCAGGGAGAATGTACTATCGTTACGGTCGATGACACCTTTCTGTATGTTTTTGAACAGACGTTTCTGCATCAGGCTGTTTGGCAGGTCGGTGAGGTTTATCTGGTTCTCTGTCCAGGTGGTGTCTTTAGCCGTTGTGCTGTTTTCCTTCCTGTACCGGTAAATATTGTTGACGATTTCAATGGCACGGTCGTTGTCCGGGGTAACGGTGATTTCATTGAGTAATGAAACATCCTCCTCCATCATGATGTGTATCATCTGGTCATGTCCGTAATCCAGTTTCAGGTGCTTGGACTTGAATCCAACTACCGACACATTGAGATAGTGCTGCGGTTTCTGGCTGCGCAGAAGGAAGAAACCTTCGTCGTTGGTGGTTGTTCCGATTTTTGTGCCTGCAAACCATACGTTTGCCTGCGGCAGGGGAGTGGAGTCACAGGTTATCACCTGACCGATAACCACAATGTCCTGTCCATACGTCAGGCCACACATTATTATGAGCAATGCCAATATGACCTTACGTTGTCTGCACATTCAATATACTATCTTGTCCAAAATCCTTGTGAAATAGGCTATCGTTATCCCATAATTCGTGATAGGCACGCCTGCCTTTCTTGCAGCCTCTATTCTCGACAGCATCTCGCGCCTGTTTATCATGCAGGCTCCGCAATGTATCACGAGGTCGTACTTTTCAATATTCTTTGTCCAGTCGTTGCCTGCCACAATGTCGAACTGTATAGCAGGGTCGATGGTCTTGCGGATGAGTGCAGGAATCTTTTCTCGTCCTATGTCTTCAGAAAGAGGGGCATGAGTGCAAGCCTCGGCAATGAGTATCCTGCTCTTGCCGTTTAACTTTGCAAAGGCCTTTGCACCTTCGGCAAATGCCTCAATATCTCCTTTCCATTGTGCCATGAGCACGGAGAACGATGTCAGCTTCACCCCTTCAGGTTTATTCTTATATACAAAATCGAAAGCCTGCGAGTCGGTGATTATCAGATCTGGCTTGATGTTGAGATTTTCAACATAGTTTTCAGGCGTACAGCACACAGCCGTGCACCCATGGTCCAAAAGTTCGCGGATAGTCTGAACCTGTGGCAGAATGAGTCGTCCCTGAGGAGCCTGTTTGTCCTGAGGCATGACGAGCAGCACCTTGTTTCCAGGTTTCGTCAGATGGGTTACTATCGTTCTCTCCTCGGCAATGCGTTCCTTGATGTGACCTAATGCCAAGAGCAATTCTTCTCTGTTCTCGCCCGTCAGGGCGTTGATCATGATGCTTTCATCGTGCGCCTTGTGATTGCCGAAATCGTTTGTAACCATGATTGTGCGTGCTGCATGGCTCTTTACAAGTTCAATCCATTGTTTTGTCCTCGGCGAGACTTCCTCGTCAGATGGCAACACTATGATGGCTATGTCAGTCCCTCTGAGTATCTCTTTGGCTCTTGTCACACGTTGTGTACCCAATGCAGTATCGTCATCAAACCCTGGTGTGTCGATGAATACGCAGGGACCTATTCCGTTTATTTCCATACTCTTCTTGACAGGGTCGGTCGTCGTGCCTGCCATTGGAGATGTGATGCTTGTATTCTGTCCTGTCAGCATGTTTACCAAAGTCGATTTTCCGGCATTGGTCGGACCAAACACTCCTATTGTAGTTCTGTTCAGCATAGTTTCTATAATAATCCTTCGGGCAATCTGACAATTATTTTTTTCTCCTTTGTGTTAAATTCTTCCACCTCGATTGCTCCTGCTGGAACGAGATTCCCATCAACATCGAACAGGATGTTTTCTGTCGAGTCATCATAATCACGAATTGTCCCTATCTCATGTCCATCCTTTTCGTCAATCATACTGTATCCTACGTAGTATGCAGGGTTAAATTCGTCTGTTTCCTCTTCTTCGACGTATTCGTCATCCACATGGGCATTTTTGTTCACTAAACGTGCAAGTATCTCCTGAGTCATTCTTTCGAACGAGACTAACAGTCTGTTTTCGCCTCTTGTCCTGACACTTGCTATCTCGAATGGCACCATCAGCCCATCTATCTCAGCCAATATGAATTTGCATGACTCGTAGTCGAATGGCACTTCGACCATCAGGTTTATCTCACCGTTTACACCGTGAGTCTTGTTGAATTTACCGATTCTCGTCATGCTTTCTTGTTTTGCTGCGGCAATACAATAGTCTGTTTGCCCTTTTTAACGGAGTGTACAATCAGATAGATTCCGAGAACAATGAAAGGTACTGAGAGCAGTTGTCCCATATTGAACATCATGTCAGCCTCGAAAGCAGATTGGTCGTTCTTCAGTATCTCAATAATAGGACGTGTGAGGAATACTCCGGTGAATCCTATTCCTGAACAGAGACCTAAATATTTTCCACCATCGCGTTTCCAGAAGAAAAAGTTAGTCAATGCCAACGTGATGAGATAAGCCAACGCCTCGTAAAGTTGAGTAGGGTGGCAAGCCATCAGGTTTCCCGCATCATCGAAAAACTGTTCCTCACCGCGAACGAATATGAATCCCCAAGGCATATCTGTCGGATGTCCATATATCTCGCTGTTCATCAGGTTGCCTATCCTGATACATGCAGCGAGGAATGGTGCTCCGAGAAACAGTCTGTCGCCAAGCCACCACATATTTTGTTTCGTCATGTATTTTGACAGAAGCCAGCAGCAGAGCACTACCGCTATCGCACCTCCGTGGGATGCCAGTCCTCCGTGCCATACCTTTGGAATCTCCGACAGATTTTGCGAATAATACTCCCAGTCATAGAAAAACACATGGCCTAACCTTGCCCCGACTATAGTCGCAACGACCATCCAGAAAAACGTGTTGTCGGTCCATGATTCTGGAGCATCATCATGTTTGAAAGACTTGTCGATGACCCATATTGCTCCGAGAAAGCCTATGGCATATAGGAGTCCGTACCATCTGACTTCCATCTGTCCTAACCTAAAGATTACTGGGTCAACATCCCAGACAATCGATAACAATAAATCGCTCATATCTTATAAAAATGGATTATATTTCTTTTCATCACCAATGGTTGTGCTTGGTCCATGTCCGCAATATACTATAGTCTCTTCTGGCAAAATGAGGAGCCTTTCTTGGATTGAAGCAATCAGAGTGCCGTAGCTTCCTCCCGGCAGGTCAGTCCGGCCAATGGAACCATTAAATAATGTGTCTCCTGCAAAAAGTATCTTTTCGCTTTTGTTGTGAAAACAGACGCCGTCTGTTGTGTGCCCAGGTGTAGGTATAATGTCAAATTTTATCTTGCCGATCTGGATGACTCCTTCTGCCTTTTTAGCGCGAATACCATATTTTTCGCTTGCCCAGGAGTTGCCTGCACAATGGTCTGGGTGCATGTGCGTATTCAGCAGGTGCTTAATCTTTATGCCTTTCCCTTCTACGAAATATTCAAGTTCGGCAGTTTCGTTTTCGTTCGAGGCTCCACAATCGATTATTGCCCCTTCCATACTTTCTTCGCACCATACGATGTAGGTGTTTTCCATGTATGGGTTGAATGTAAATTGTTTTATTTTCATAATGGCATGTATATTGCTTTCTTTGTCTTGAAGAATTCCTCTTCAAACCAGTCGCTCAGATTGTGTACTGTGATTGATTTGCGGAATGGGGCAATCTCGTTTCCAATTTCGCCGCCTTTCAGACATATCAACCCGTTAGGTAAGGCGTTCTTTCCCTTTCGGGCAACGTTTTTTCTTGTCAGACTCACGAGAGTCTGCATGTCCATGGCAGCGCGCGAGATGACAAAATCGTGTTTTGTCTTTATTTCTTCTATCCTCGCATGATGTGTTTCAGTGTTGCTGAGACCTATGGCTTCAGCAACTGCGTCTGCGACTTTCAGTTTCTTTCCTGTCGAATCTATCAGTGTGAACTGGCATTCAGGGAACATTATTGCTAACGGTATGGCTGGGAATCCACCTCCTGTGCCGACATCGATGATTGACGTTCCTTCCCTGAACTTCAGCACATTGGCAATGGCAAGCGAATGGAGCACATGATGTTCGTAAAGGTTCTCGATGTCACGTCGCGAGATGACGTTTATTTTGCTGTTCCAGTCTGAATACAAATCGTACAGAGCCTCGTATTGGGAGATTTGTACGTCGGTCAGGCCATTGAAATATTTCGTTATCAAATCAAGTCCCATAAATATATATTTTCATTTAACTCTTGGTCTCAAATTGACTGCAAAGATACAAAAATTTTTCCTACTGCTAATGTTTTTCATAAAAAAAATCCCTTTTCTCTACTTTCTTTGATTTTGTTTTCGTTTCTATTCGCTACTTTACGTTATGAGATTTATGATAATTGGTGGTTAATCTGACTCTGAAAATCAACTGTGTATGTTGTTCTTTTGCAAAAATACACTAATGTGTGAAATTTATGAATAAATATTCCGAAATTTTGCTTTTTATTCCAAAAAAATGTATTTACTTTGCAAACGTTTTTTGAAAAACATTTGAATTTTTATTACTAACAAACAGGATGTCTTAAAATATAGCATAGCATCCTTATTAAAAAATCATTAATTATGGAAATGGAAGAACAAATCAGGAAAATGATAGCTGAGAAGCTGGATGTTCAATTATCTCAAGTTACTGATAATGCAAGTTTCACTAACGACCTCAGTGCTGATTCACTTGATACAGTTGAGCTTCTTATGGATTTCGAGAAAGCTTTTGATGTGAAAATTCCTGAAGAAGAAGCTGAGAAAATCGCTACAGTTGGTGATGTAATCAACTTTATCAAAAACGCTAAGAAATAATTCGTAATGGAAATAAGACGTGTTGTAATCACCGGTCTCGGTGCTGTTACTCCCGTTGGAAATACTGTCCCGCTAATGTGGGACAGTGTTGTAAATGGTTGTAGTGGTGCAGCACCTATCACCTTGTTTGACGCTTCAAAATTCAAAACACAATTTGCCTGCGAGGTCAAGAATTTCAATCCCAATGAATTTATTGATGCCAAGTCAGCTCGCAAGATGGGGCGTTTCTCGCAACTTGCAGTATGTTCGGCTGGTGAGGCTTTAAGGGACAGTAAGCTTGACCTTGAATCGGAGAATCGTGACCGCATTGGTTGCATTTATGGTGTGGGCGTTGGCGGTCTGAAGGGCTATGAGGATGAATTGATTGATTATGCGAAGAGCATAGATGAGGGTCCTCGTTTCTCGCCTTTCTTTATCCCTCGTATGATTCCTGACATTTGTGTAGGACATATTTCTATAATGTATGGACTTCGCGGTCCTAACTATGTGACAGCTGCTGCTTGTGCATCATCATCGGTTGCACTTATCGATTCAATGAATCTCATACGTCTCGGCAAGGCTGATGTAATAGTTGCCGGAGGTTCCGAGGCTGCTGTAAATATTTCTGGCATAGGTGGTTTTGGCGCCATGAAGGCTATCTCAACTCGCAATGAGGACCCAGAACATGCTTCTCGTCCTTTCTCGAAGAGCCGTGACGGTTTCGTGCTTGGCGAGGGAAGTGCAACGCTTATCCTTGAGGAATATGAACATGCTGTTCGTCGTGGCGCTCATATATATGCTGAACTGGCTGGCGGTGGACTTTCGGCTGATGCCTATCACATAACTGCTCCAGATCCCGATGGTGCTGGCGCTCTGCGCGTCATGCAACTTGCCATTGAGGATGCTGGCATTTCTCCATCAGATGTAGATTACATCAATGTTCATGGTACTTCCACTCCTCTTGGCGATGTGGCTGAAGTTCGTGCAATACAGACACTTTTTGGTGATCATGCATACGATCTCAGTATTTCGTCAACAAAATCCATGACTGGTCATTTGCTTGGTGGAGCAGGTGCTCTCGAAGCAGCAATCTCTGCTCTTGCAATTGAACACGGGATAGTGCCTCCTACAATCAATCATGCTGATGATGATATTGATGAGAATTTTGATAACAAACTGAATTTCACTTTCAATGTTGCACAGCGTCGTGATATCCGTGTTGCAATATCGAATACATTTGGCTTTGGTGGACACAACGCCTCTGTAATCTTGAAAAAAATATAATTATGGCTTTAATAAAATCTGTCCGTGGGTTCACTCCTGAAATAGGTGAAGATACGTTTCTTGCTGACAATGCAACGATTATCGGTGATACACATATAGGCAAAGGTTGCAGCATCTGGTTCAATGCTGTTCTTCGTGGTGATGTCAATACCATCCGTATAGGCAACCACGTCAACATACAGGATGGGGCAGTACTCCATACACTTTACCAGAAATCTGTAATCGAGATTGGTGACTATGTCAGCGTAGGTCATAACGTGACCATACATGGCGCAAAGATATGCGACTATGCACTTGTCGGCATGGGTGCAACTGTGCTTGATGGTGCTGTTGTAGGTTCTGGAGCAATAATTGCTGCGAATGCTTTGGTCCTTTCAAATACTGTTGTCCCTCCAAATACTATCTGGGCTGGTGTACCTGCAAAGCAGGTCAAGGAGGTATCGCCAGAGCAGGCTCGTGAGATTAACCAGAAAATAGCGCATAATTACGCAATGTATGCATCGTGGTATGAGTAATAAATTTTTCATACTGTCCTGCATTGTCTTTTTGCTCTTTATGGGGTGTGGCAATACGACATCGTCTGAGTCTTCCGTTTCTGGCGCTGATTCTGTTCCAGCAATGCCGGAATTTAATGCAGATTCGGCATATTCGTTCGTTGAACGTCAGTGTGCTTTCGGACCTCGTGTCCCTGGCACTGATGCTCATGCTGAGTGTCTCGCGTGGATGGTTTCAGAGTTTCGTCGTTTTGGTGCAGACACTGTTTTGGTGCAGGAAGGTTCGGCTAAAATCTATAATGGTGTTACAAAGCCTGTACGCAATGTCATAGTGTCATTCAACTTGGCTTCTGACCGTCGCTTGCTTTTCTGTGCTCATTGGGATAGTCGTCCTTTTGCTGACAACGAACTCCTGGCTGAGAATCGCAAACGTGCTATCCTTGGTGCTGATGATGGTGCCAGCGGAGTGGGTGTCCTTATGGAGCTTGCCAGGATTCTTGGCTCTAATCCTCCTTCGGTAGGGGTTGATATCATATTTTTCGATCTCGAAGACTGGGGTGCACCGGAATGGGAGCATTCTGTCCTCCCAAATGGCGAAGACTGGTGTCTTGGGTCTCGTTATTGGGCTTTGCATCGTCATGTTCCAGGCTATCGCCCTGAATATGCTGTCCTTCTTGATATGGTTGGTGGTAATGACGAGCGGTTCTATCGTGAATATTTTTCAGAACGGAATGCAAAATGGCTTAATGACCTGGTTTGGGGACAGGCTTCTGATCTCGGCTTCTCATCTCGCTTCGTGAATGAACTGGGTGGGGCGATTACAGACGATCATCTTCCGCTTTACGACATTGCTTCTATCCCTTCTATAGATATTGTTGCTTTTAGTCAGAATAGAGACAATGGTTTTCCAGAATATTGGCATACACTGGGCGACGACATGTCCAATATCTCGAAATCTACGCTTTCAGATGTTGGCACTCTCATTGTTTCGCTCATATATTGATTGAATATGTCTCTACTCTCGCATTATGATTTCAGCAACGAATACGAGGCTGGTGTTGATGAGGCAGGTCGTGGCTGTCTGGCTGGTGATGTTTATGCAGCAGCTGTGATATTGCCGTCTGGCTACACCAACGATGATATCAATGACAGCAAAAAACTTTCACCTTCGAAACGCGAAATGCTGGCTGAGGTCATACGTCGTGATGCTGTTGCAGTTGGGGTGGGAGTTGCTACTGTCGCTGAAATAGACAATATTAATATATTGAATGCATCGATGCTCGCTATGCAGCGGGCACTCGATGTGGTTCGCAGTAAATCGCCAGTCGATTTTATCCTCGTTGATGGCAATCGCTTTCCTGGTGTGGGTTATTCTGAACACAAATGCGTTGTCCATGGCGATGCCACATATCTATCAATTGCTGCTGCGTCAATCATTGCAAAGACTGAACGAGACAGGGCTATGACAGTTCTTTCTGCTCAGTTCCCAGAATACGCATGGGAAATCAACAAGGGGTATCCTACGAAGAGTCATCGCGAAGCTATCCGTCAATTCGGAATCACTCCTTACCATCGTCTCTCATTCAGGTTGAAATGATTAATTTTTTATCGTTTTGCACAGATTTCCCATGAAAAAACGTCATCCGATTGACTCATTTCTTTACCATATTTCTATATTTTTGTTCTTTTCTAGTCGGCAATAGGCTTTTTTTTGATTTTTTTATCTATTCATTCCTTTGAAATGCTGATGTTTATGATAAAAAATAAATATTTCACAAAAAAAATTCCTTTCTAATGTAGCATAACGAAATAATTCCTAAATTTGCATCGTTTTTATGTACAAATATTTGTTCAACAATTAAAAATCAAAAAACAATGAAAAAGTTAGTTTTGTTTATGGCTGTTGCTACTGCTGTAGCATTCGCATCTTGTGGTAACAACGAGGAGACAACTGAAGAGGCAACTGATGAGGCTATCGAGGTAGTTGAAGAGCCAGTTGTAGAAGAGCCAGTTGTAGAAGAGGTTGCTGAGGAAGTTCCAGCTGAGGAAGCTCCAGTAGCTGAGTAATTTTAAGCTGTAAACAACTTAAATTTACTGCGTGATTTCCATAATGGAAATCACGCTTTTTTTATTCTGTGCTTTTTCTTTTGCAATACAAATATTTTTAGTAACTTTGCAGCGCATTTAGATTATTATGTTGAAGGTCATCATTGATCCAGGTATTTCCCGTTTTCAGGTTCTGAGACTATTTGAAGGCGCAGGCATTAGGTTCGATTCTTTCGACTCTTCATCTCTTGTCTGCTCGTTGAATTTTCCAATGGAATTGATTTCCTCTTCTTTATTGCCTAAAATTCCTGCTTTTGCAATATACGATTGGATGTCTCGTTTTGCCATTCCTGATTTGCATGTGGTGCGTCATCTGAATATAGATAGTGGCGATATTGTCCTTATGGTTCCTTCTGAGGCAAAATACAGGGGCATGGAATGGTTTAAGGACAAAGTGGTGGCTACTCCTTATCCAGACTTGTTATCTGCATTTTTTTGCGAACACTCAGTCCGTGCAAAGGTAATGCCATTCTTTTTCTCGGGTGTTTCAAACGAATATCCTCTTGCTGATGCTTATTGTATGAGGACTCCATTCGATGGCTCAATTCTGAACATGAAGACGGTTGAAACTGTTTCCCATTCTGATTGTGTCATTGCAGCGTATGGCAATTTCTCTGCTTCTGATCAGGTAATTGCTGATGATTTTCTCTTCCGTCTTGATGCTGCTCTTTCTGCCCGTGACAAGAAACTGGTGAATATGTTTGTTCCTGTTGGGTCAGCCGATATTGTGGAAAAGGAAATACGTTCTGCGTATCCCTTTATTTCTCGCTCGGATTTTTCAGGACAAGCGAAATTTGAATTTGTTGCAGACGAAAGTTGGTTCTGGGATGTAATTGACCATTTCAAATCGCTTGGCGCATCTGATATATATATATCCAGTATCTCCTCGTACATTCCTTGAATATCGTAAATTTAATATTATACAGTTATGACTATTGACAATTACAATTTCAAAGGTAAGAAAGCCTTCGTCCGCGTTGACTTCAATGTCCCTGTTGACGAAAATTTCGTTATTACTGACGACACACGTATCCGTGCTGCCATGCCTACGTTGAAGCATATCATCGAGAATGGTGGTCGTCTGATTATGGCTTCGCACATGGGTCGTCCTAAGAAAAACCCTGATCCTAAATATTCGCTTAAGTGCATTCTTCCCCGAGTGTCTGAATTGCTTGGCGTTGAGGTGAAGTTTGCTGAGGATTGTAACAAGGCTGACGATATTTGTGCTTCGCTCAAGGATGGTGAGGCAGTGTTGCTTGAGAATCTCCGTTTTTATGCTGAGGAAGAGGGCAAGCCACGTGGTTTGGCTGACGATGCTTCCGACGAGGAGAAGGCTGCTGCCAAGAAGGTTGTCAAGGCTGCTCAGAAGGAGTTTGCAAAACACCTCGCTTCGTATGCTGACTGCTATGTGAACGATGCTTTCGGTACTGCACACCGTGCTCATGCCTCTACTGCTGTCATGGCATCTTCGTTCGACAAGGACAACAAGATGTTTGGCTATCTCATGGAGAAGGAGGTTAAGGCTGTCGAGACTGTAATGGCTAATCCTGCACGTCCTTTTACTGCCATCATGGGTGGTTCGAAGGTATCTACCAAGATTGAAATCATAGAGAACCTTCTGACCAAGGTTGACAATCTCATAATCGTAGGTGCAATGACCTATACATTCATCAAGGCTCAGGGTGGTATGATTGGAGACTCGCTTCACGAGGATGACAAGATGGATCTCTCACTCGAACTCCTTGAGAAGGCTAAGAAGAATGGTGTGAAGATGTATCTTCCTGTTGACAATGTAATTGCCGACAAGTTCGACAACAACGCACACCGACAGACTACAGAAATACATAATGTACCTAATGGATGGATTGGTATGGATATTGCTGACATGAGCGAGCGTCTCTTTGCTGATGTCATCAAGAGTTCAAAGACAGTCCTTTGGAATGGTCCTGCAGGTGTATTCGAGATGGAGAATTTTGCACATGGTTCCAAGGCTCTTGCTCAGGCTGTGGCTGACGCAACTCAGCTCGGTGCCTACTCGCTCGTTGGTGGTGGCGACTCGGTTGCTTGTATCAACAAGTTCGGGCTTGCTGACAAGGTGAGCTACGTTTCTACTGGTGGAGGTGCTCTTCTCGAAGCAATTGAGGGTAAGGTGTTGCCTGGTATTGCAGCAATCAACGATTGATGTATGGTTACAAATGAAATTCAGCGCGAGTTTTTCCAGTCGGGGGAGACTCGCGCTTTTTCTTTTCGTCGTGAGCAGCTTCTGCGTCTTCGTGAGTCGGTGAAACGCAATGAACAGGCTATTTATGACGCTTTGTCCATCGACCTTCACAAGTCGGAACAGGAGTCGTTCCTGACTGAGATAAGTATTGTTCTTGGCGAGATTGATTATGCATTGCGTCATCTTCGTTCCTGGATGCGCGACCGTCGTGTGCGTCCGAACCTTGCAGTTTTGCCATCTCGTAGCTGGATTCATTACGAACCTCTTGGCACTGCACTTATTATTGCACCGTGGAATTATCCAGTGAATCTGCTCCTCTGTCCGCTTGTGGGTGCTATTGCTGCTGGATGTACTGCCGTATTGAAGTCTTCGCCATACGCTCCAAATGTTGACAAGGTTCTTCGCTTAGTGATCCGTGAAGCTTTCGACGAGCGGTATGTAGGTTATTTCAGTGGCGGACGTGATGTGAACGCTGGACTGCTTGCACTTCGTTGGGATTTAATCTTCTATACAGGCTCTCCACGTGTGGCGCATGTTGTGGCTGAGGCGGCTGCAAAGCATCTTACTCCCTGCGTACTCGAACTTGGAGGCAAGTCGCCATGTATTGTTGATTGCAAGGCAGACGTGCGTCTTGCGGCTCGTCGCATAGTGTGGGGAAAACTTATCAATGCTGGTCAGACCTGCATTGCTCCCGACTATATTTTTGTCCATCGTTCGCTGAAGTCAGATTTTGTTGCAGAACTACGTCACTGGATTGCCGAGTTCTATGGCGAGGATGTATTTGCTTCGCCTTTCTATCCTCATATCATTCGTGACGAGGCGGTCGAACGTTTGCGGAGGCTAGTACCATTTGAACTGAAGGTTGGCGATAACCGGTGTGTCGAACCTGTGATACTTGAAGATGTGCATCCTGACGACCCAGTCATGCAGGAGGAGATTTTCGGACCGATATTTCCAATACTTGAATTTGACGACATGGACGAGGTTGTACGTTTTGTGAATGACCGTCCGAAACCCCTTGCCTTCTATTATTTCGGTTCACCTGCAGAAGGCAGGCGTGTGATTTCGCGAACTTCGTCAGGTGGTGCTTGCATCAATGATACTCTGATGCATATTACAAATGTCAACCTCCCTTTTGGAGGTGTTGGCAACAGCGGAATGGGTAAATATCATCGTTATGAATCATTTCTTGCTTTCTCCAATCGTCGTGCAGTTGTTAGTTCCGTGACTTGGTTCGACCTCAAGGTGAAATTTGTCCCATTCCGTGGTTTGAAATATCTTAAACGGTTTATCTGATGATTGTTATTCAGTTTCGGTGAGCCACTGTTTGAATTCAGTGGCTTTTGTTTTGCTGATGAATATGCTTTCGTCGGTTTGGATGTTTAGTATTACCGATAGTTTGTTGTTCAGTTCGTTTGCAATCTCGCGGATTGCATTGCGGTTGACGATATGCTGGCGGTCTGCCCTGTAGAAGAGGTGCGGGTTGAGCTGGCTGTAGAGTTCTTCCAGTGAAGAATTTATCATGTGTATGCTGCCTTCGAATGTAGCTATCTGGACAATTTGCGAATTGAGGTATATCATTGCTATCTCCTTTGTATCCAGTGGAATGAGCCTGTCTAATTTCTGTATGAGAATGCAGTTCTTGAATTTTCGGTTCTTGTTTTCGCGAAGTGCTTTTATCTGGTTTTTTGACCATACGGCATGTTTGTGCATTGCGTGTTTCAGTTTGTCTATATCTATCGGCTTGAGCAGATAATCGACTGCGTTCACGTTGAATGCTTTTATCGCATACTCCTCGTATGCCGTTGTGAATACGATTGGCGACACTACATCCACTTCGTCGAATATTGCAAATGATGAACCATCAGCCAGTGTAATGTCCATGAATATTACGTCGGGTGCGGGGTTGTTTTTCAGATAATCAACGCTCTCTTCGATAGTTTGCAGTGGTCCTTCAATCATGCAACTTGGTTCGAGTTCCGTTATGTTTCTTTTCAGCAACGTGAAAGCTGCTATCTCGTCCTCAATAATCAGATATTTGTTCATATTACAGGTATGATTACTCTAAATGTATTGTTAATTTGTGATATTTCAATCTCGTGATTGTTCAGAAGTTTTATTCGCTCGTTGAGCATTTTCAATCCCAGCCCGCTACTGCTTATTGCTTCTCGTCTTGGATTGATGCTGTTTGTTACCTCTATCTTGCCATCACGTGCAACCACGTTTATTGTCATTGGGTGGTTGTTGGATATGGTGTTGTGTTTGACGACGTTCTCTATGAGCAACTGTATGGAGAATGGGAGCAGGTGGCAGTCCAGAATATCATCACTAACGTCGTAACTTATGGTGAGACATTTTTCGTAACGTATTATGAGCAGGTCGCCATAGAACTTAGCGAAGTTTAATTCGTCGCGGACTGTTGTGATGTCGGTCTGGTTTAGTACATACCTATAGATTGCCGACAGTTTATGTACAAACTCGCTGCTTCGGTTACTGTTGATTGCTATAAGTGAATCGAGTGTATTCAGCGAGTTGAATAGGAAATGGGGGTTTAATTTTGTCTTCAGCACTTCATATTTGAACATGAAATTGGCAGTCTTCAGTGCCTCGTTCTCTGATTTCATTTCCTCCTGCCTGTCAACATAGTATTTTATTATCAAGCTCAGGCAGACAATTGCTGTCAGACTGAAATCTCGGCTCCCTATTGCGACTACCAACCCCAATGTATTATACACTTCGGCATTGTTGTGGGTGTTGAAATGAAGCATTGTCAATGTATCAAGATATATGAAAGCACAAGATATGACAGTATTTATGACAACTGCTGACGTCAGTTTGTATTTTTGTTCTATTTTTTTTGAATAGAGAATATTCAAACCGATATAAAACAGGATGAAAAGCAGTATGAAATTTGCTGTCGTATGCAGTGCTGCTCTTTTCCAGAACAGATGGGAGGTGATTGCCGGCAAGTTGTTGGCGTTGGAATCATCAAGTAAATTAACGTCAACGTAGTATAGGTCAATACCTCCTAAGTATATGCTGTATTCTGTATATATCAGGAATAACAGGTTTGCGACGATTGCAATTATAAATGCTGCAATTGCCGAATAGATTACTGTATGCTTCTGTGAATAGGTCATTCGTAACGTAGTGCATTTATCGGGTCAAGGTTGGCTGCCTTCTTTGCAGGATACCAGCCGAAGAATATGCCTGTCGCTGTACATACGAGGAACGATAACATAACCGATGAACCGCTCACGACAAATGGCCATTTCAGTATTGATGTCACTCCGTATGATATCAGTATGCCGAACAGCACGCCTATTATTCCTCCAATCAGTGACAGTATTGTGCTTTCGGCGAGGAATTGCATCATGATGTCTTTCCCTCTGGCTCCTATCGACATTCTGAGGCCTATCTCTTTTGTTCGTTCGGTCACTGTGACGTACATAATATTCATAATACCTATGCCACCGACGATGAGCGATATAGATGCTATGGCGGCAAGCAGTGCAGTGACGAATCCTGTCACTGACGACATCATCGAAAGCATCTCCTGTTGCGATCTCACTTCGAAATCGTTGTCCTTGCCTTCTTCGATATGGTGTCTTGCCCTGAGTATCGTCTCTATCTCGGTTGTGGCTTTTTCTGCAACGTCTCCGCTTTTTGCCGAGGCAACTATCATTTGTATGTAGTCGATTGCAAGAATGCGTTTCTGTACAGTAGTGAATGGGGCAATTACGAGGTCGTCCTGATCCTGACCCATATTGTCGCCTTTTTCTTCGAGTATGCCTATTACCTTTAGCGGTATCTTGTTGAATCTTATCTCTTTGCCAATAGGGTTGGTGCCGTCAGGGAAGAGGTTCTCGACCAGTGTCTGACCTATGATGCATACTTTGGCGTACGAATCGACTTGTTCTTGTGTGAATACGGTTCCTGATGAAACTTTGTATTTGCGTATGTCAAGATAACTTGGATATACGCCGTATATCTGCGATGGCCAGTTGTTTGAGCCTCTCACGAACTGACCTGCCGATTGTGCCATTGGCGACACGTCTCCGATGTATTTTGCCTGGTTGCGTATAGCCTCGCAGTCTGCCAGCTTCAATGACTCGACATTCGAATTTCCTGTGTTTACACCTCTTCTGTTGAATTCGGGGGTAACCATTATCAGGTTAGTTCCCATTCCCGAAATCTCGTTGCTTATGTTGTTGGTCGAACTCTGTCCGAGCGACAGCATTGCGATGACTGACGCTATGCCTATCACTACGCCGAGCATGGTGAGCAGTGCTCTTGTCTTGTTTCTCAGCAATGCTACTATTGCTATGTTCAGTAGATTCAATATGCTCATAACTGGTAGTCTTGTGTTTTAGGCAGCGTATCGAGCATTTCTCTTGCCGAGATGGTTGCCACCTTTTCGTCTTTGATTATCTGTCCGTCCCGCAGCATGACAGTTCTGCTGGTAAAACGGGCTATGTCTGGTTCGTGAGTGACGAAACCTATGGTTTTGCCTTTGGCATTCAGTTCCTGGAAGAGGGTCATAATCTCGTACGAAGTGCGCGTGTCGAGATTTCCCGTTGCCTCGTCGGCAAGTATTATCACAGGGTCGCTGACTATTGCCCTCGCTATTGCAACTCGTTGCTGCTGACCTCCGGACAACTGGTTTGGCACATGTTCCATTCTCTCCTCCAGTCCTACCATTTTCAGTGCCTCGATTGCTCTTTCCCTGCGTTCCTTTCTTGACACTTCGTTGTTGTAGAGCAACGGCAATTCCACATTCTCGATGGCTGATGTCCTCGCCAACAGGTTGTAGCTTTGGAATACGAAGCCTATTTTCCTGTTTCTGATGTGCGACAGCTCGTCTTTTGTTCTGTGCGAGACAGGTATGTCATCTATGTAGTATTCACCTGCAGTAGGGCTGTCCAAACAGCCGAGAATGTTCAGCAGTGTCGATTTTCCGCTGCCTGAAGTACCCATTATTGATACAAACTCCCCTTCGTTTATCTCAAACGATATGCCACGCAGTGCCCTGACTGTCTCTGAACCTACCTGGAAGTTGCGTCTCAGGTTCTCAACCTTTATTATTGACATTGATATTATTTTTTGCGTTGTGGAGGTCCGAACAGGCTGGCTCCTTCCTCTTTTGGTTTCTTGTTCAACTCTTCGTATGTTGCCGACACGACTATGGTTTCGCCGCCTTTCAATCCGCTTGTCACTGTCGTGTTCACACCATCGTTTATGCCTGTCTCTATAGCGACTGGGTGCATTGTCTCACCCTTCTTTATCCAGACGTGTTTCCCGCGTATGCCCAGTTCCTCGTTTGGAATGTTGAGTTTTTTCATTAGTTCTGGTGTTGGCTCGAAATTCATCGCCTCAAGTGGCACTGTCAGTGCTGTATCACGTTGTGTGATTATTGTCACAGATGCAGTCATGCCAGGATATAGTTTCTCTTCTGGATTGGCTGTGTTTATCACTACTGTATATGTCACCACGTTGTTGGTGACTGTAGGCTGCAGACGGACCTGACTCACTGTTCCGTTGAACATCTCTTTAGGATATGCGTCAACGGTGAAGTTCACATTCTGACCTACTCGTACCTGCCCTATGTCTGCCTCGTCTATGTTTGCCTCAATCTGCATGTTCTTCAGGTCTTTTGCGATGACGAACATTGTAGGTGTCGAGAACGATGAGGCAACTGTCTGTCCTATTTCGACCTTGCGGTCAAGCACTACACCATCTACTGTTGAATAGATTTCGGCATAGCCTAAATCCACTTTTGCCTGCCGGACGCTCGCCTTGGTGTTTTCGTATTGTGATTTCGCCTGTGTCAGTTGCGATGTGACCTGCTCGAAATCTGCTTTTGTGGCTGCGTTGTTCTCGTAAAGTTCTTTTATTCGGTTGTAGTTTTGCTGGGCGAGGGTCAGTGAGGCTTGTGCGCTGCGTTCGCTTGCCATAGTCTGCGACAGTCGTTCGTTGAGTGTCGATTTGTCGAGTTCTGCCAGCAATTGTCCTTTCTTGACTTGCGAATTGAAATCAACATATATTGCTTCAATTTTACCAGACACCTGAGTGCCAATCTCTACCTTTTCGACTGGCTGTACGTAGCCTGTGGCGGTGATGGTCAGTTCTATGCATTCCTGCTTCACTTCCTGTGTGTTCCATTTCAGGATTTTCTTTTTTGGTAAGGCAATGCTGACTATTATTCCCAAGACAACAATACCCACCACACTCCAGACAATTACCTTTTTCCTTTTTCTTTTTTCCATTATCGTATCTGAATTTTTTTCTTCTTTGATTATTCTCCCATATAGATATTCAGGACTTCACGGTCCATCATGAATTTATACTTTGCCTGAATGTACTCGTTCAGTGCCGAGATGAAATTATTCTCCTGCTGCAGCAGATCGACTGTCGTGATTGCACCTAAACGGAATTTGACGTTGTATGCGTCAAGTGTCTTCTGCCATGCCTGATATTTCTTTGTCGTCGAATCGTATTTTGCCAACGATGTTTCGACGTTGGTATATGCTTGTGTCATGGTGTTTCGGACGTCGAGTTCGGTTTGTTGTCTGTCGAGTTCTGCCTGTTGGATTGAGAGTTTCGCTTTTCGCACCTGAGTCGCTGTCTGCGACCGGTCGTATATTGGAATTGACACCGAAATGCCTACCGATTGCGAAAACGAGTTTTTCAATTGTTCTCCGAAATTCTCGAAATTGCTGTGCGATGTTCCTATTTGTGCGTTGGCTCCTATGGTTGGCACGTAACCTCCTTTCGCCACTTTCAACCCCTGTTTTGCCAGTTCGAGCGTTGTCTCTGTAAGATGCATTGTAGGCATGTTTTTCAGTCCCTGCTCAATTGCGTAGTCACGCGAAGGTAATGTCTTCAGTCCCTCTATTGTCTCGTCCGTTGGCAGCTCCAATGTGAGAGGTTTTGTAGGATCCATCGACATCAGTATCTTAAGTTCCAGAAGCGAGTTCTCTAACGAGTTTCTGGAATCGAGCAGGTTAGTCTCGTTCGTTGCATGTTGTGCTTCGAGCAGCAAGTAGTCGCTTTCGAGGATCGCTCCCAGCCTGTATTTCTTTTCGCCTTCGGTCACCTGTTGTGCAGATGTAGAGACTATTTTTTCCTGGTATCGGATTAACTCCATCTCGCCTATCACTGTCACATATTCCCTGAGTATGTTGATGACCATGTTCTGGTCGTACTGTTCGTTCTGGTATTGTGTCTGCCGGAGTATGATTTTCTGCTGTTCGATGTTTCGCAATGTGTTGTAGTTGTACAGACTCAGGTTGGCACCTAAGCTTGCGTTTCCTCCGAAATGTACATCGTCTGATGTTCCCTGGTGGTTCAGGTTTTCGCCCAATGATGCCGAGATTGATGGAGCATACGCCAATTTCGCTCCTTTCAGCGACTCTTCCTGCTGTCGGACATTCATCTCCATCGATTGCCGTTCGTAGCTGTTGGCAAAGGCATAGTCGATGCATTCGCTGAGGGTGAATCTTATAGTGTCTGTCTGTCCTTGCATAGTCAGGACGGCAAACGTTAATATAGTCAGTATGGTGTATCGTTTCATAGCAGTTTTTATTTTACGTTTGCTTTCAGTGCGTCTGATATCTGTTTCTTGAGTGTGAGAATCTGTTCCTCGACTGCACCTCGTTTGTCTGGTTTGTATAGTGCCTTGTACTGGCATGGCACCAACTTGAATTTCGGTTTGTCGAATGTTCCTGTGATGTCAAGTCCCAACCTTGCAGGCAATGGACAATCCGTCAGTGAGATGTGATAGTTGAAACTCATGTCGAGGTTATGTCTTCCAGCCAGTACTGCTTGCCATTTGTCCATTGAAACGAGGAATGGGTATATGTCCACTTCGTTTCTGAACAGTGTAGCCTCGACCGACAGCGAATCGACTATGTTCTTTGTTTTTTTGTTGAACATCATGTATTTCGCTATTGTGCTGAAGGTCTCGTTGTCTAATAGGACAAGGTTCTTTCCCTCAATGGCTGCTGCTCCACGGAGTGTCGAGAATTTTATATCGTAGTTCGATTTGAGGTAGGTCTCTGCCGCAAGGTGGAACTCGGCATTTCCTTCGAACGATTTCAACATTGGTACTATCGTGTCAATTGAAGGAATGAGTTTTATCAGCTTGTGTATGTCTATATTCAGCAGGTGGAAATCCATTCCGCAGAACAGGTGGTTCTTCCTTTCGGACCTGTAGATGCCAGTGAGTTGCATCTCGGCTGCCTCTGACGTGAAGCCCATTTGTTCGGCTATAACTACTCCGTCCTTGACAGTGAGTTTTCCAGTGACGTTCTTCAGTTCGTTGTCGTTGAATATTGCTTTCCTGATTATGGTGGTCAGTGCTATATCCACCCCTTTTGGCACCATGAATGGGTCGTCCTCGGCTGATGACTTTTCCTCCTGGGTTGCTTCTTTTTCATTTCCAATTCCGTTCACGAGATTCATTATCTCATCGACATTCGTCTGGTCAGATTCGAATTTTAGATTACCTTTCAGCAGTCCGTTTTTCTCTATGTGGTTCTTGATGTTTGTGACGTCTCCCGAAAGGTTGAAATCAGAATGTTCAATCTGTATTCTCGATTTGTTGATATGGCACTCTTTCGGTGTGAACTTGAAGTCTATTGAAGGAATCTTTATTTCGGGTTTTATCTCTGTCATTCTCAGGATGCCGTCAGTCACCACAGCGTTGAGTGTTGGGTTGAGTTTCAGCAATATGTTCTCTTTTGTCTTGTCGTATGTCGTGAATCCGCTGAACGACAGTGCTGTGGCATCGAAATTCAATGCTTTGCCCATTGTGATTCGTGAAGTCTTGCTTTTGTATGTAGCAGTCACTCCTGGTTGCTTAGGGTCCTTGTGCATTGGGAAGGTGGTTACGTTGACGTCAGGGCTGTTGAGGTTGAAATGTATTGTGTCGTAGTTGCCCATGAGCGATTCGCATTTCACTTCGCATACAGTCTCGATGAATTTCTTGTCGTTCAGCACATCTCCGAAATGGACGGTTATGTCTGCTCCGTTGACAGTGGCATTCATCGATCCTGTCATCGTGCAGCTTATCTTCTCTCCTTTGATGCCTACATTGCCGTACTCTTTGAAATGCTTGTTGGTATGTCTGTTTGGCATTTCAATGGAGATTATGCCCTTGCTGTCGTTCACGAAGATGCTGTCGTTGTAGCGCACGTTGAGCGACTTGTATGCGATTGTGCCGTTAGCTTTTATCTTGTCAAGTCTTGTGTTTATTGCATCGTCCAGTGCAAAATTTGCATTGAGGTCGATGTCTGTCTTTCCTCCGAGTCTGAGTTTCAGTTTCTCAGGAATGACTTCCTTGAGTTTTTCTAAGTCGGCATTTCCCTTGACGTGTACGTTGCAAACCAGACGTCCGAGCAGGTCATTCACATTTCCCGTGATGTCGAACTTCATGTCATCAGCTGCTGCATTCAACTCGTGTATCGTGACGTTCGATTTCTCGTTCAGGTTGACATCGGCATACAATCTTGCTTTTCCTATGGCGAGGTGATATGGTATTCCTTCTATGTCGGCATTGCAGTCGTTGAGTTCAAGGTTGGCAAATATCAGTGGGTAGTTTTTCTCAGCCAGAGTGCCGTTTATCTTTCCGTCTATTCTGAATGTCCCGTCTGCCTTCATTTTCTTCATGAAGTCAACGTCTCTGAGGTATTGTGCAGGGACAAGTTCTAAGGTCTTGTTGATATCCCATTCGTTTGTCTCGAAGTTCATGCCGAGATAGATGTCACCGTTGTCGCACAACTCGGCTTTTCCTTCAATTTTTATCTCGTTGTCGTCTATCATGACCTTGAATCCGTCGTAGAGGTTGGCATACATGTATTCCACGTTGAAGTCGCAAGGCATGTTGACTTCGATGTTGCGGTTGTCAATCATCTTTTCGTTGTTGACTGCCAAAATCACATTCTCAGTCTTCAGTTTGCCGTCTCCGCTGAAATGCATGTTCGAGAAAATACCCTCTGCTTCGAGTTCCAGATGCTTGCAACCTGCATCAATGTCTTTGACTTTACCGTATATGTCGTCAGCTGATAATATTACTTTCCCGTCAGCCGATGTCTCTTCTGCGAAGAATCGTCCTGCGGCATTGAGTTTTATGTTTTTCACAGCGGCTTCAGTTCCTGGCATTCTGATTGAAGCGTTTATTCCGTTCAGGTATATCTCGTCGAATCCGCAATATTGGAATATTATCGTGGTATCTTCCTCTTCGTCGTCCGATGGAACGATGATGTCGTAATTGCATATTCCGTCTTTACCCTGGAATATGTTGGCAGTACCGTTAGATATTGCGATGCCGTGTATGTTCAGGACTATCCTGTCTTCGTCAATGAAGGCATGTAGGAAGTCGCCTGCGTTGATCACTCCCGACAGCGACTCGACATGTAGCAGAGTGTCGCTCTGTGCTCCTTCTGTCGGATTGACCAGGGTGACGTTGTTGGCTCTGAGTGCAAATTCAGGGAAGGACGAGAAGAAGGTCAATTCGACTTCGTCAAACGAATATTGGCATGTGATGAACTCACGTGCGTATTTGTTGAGCAGTGGAGTGAGTCGCTTAGGCGTTACTATGACGTTGCAGACTATTATGATAGCTATTATCAGTACTCCCAGCAGCGACCCGACTGATATGCCGAATATTTTCCAGAATTTTTTCATTGTACTTTGGTGAATGAGTAGGTTTTGTTGTAATTGTCTTTGTATTGGAGCTTGTCGGATGTTAGCAGTACGAGGGTGTAGGATTTGGGGATGAATTCTCCCATTTCGCCTCTATGGGTGATAATGAATTGGCTGCCATTTACTTCCCAATTGAAACCCTGTGCCTCTTCTTCTGTTATGTCATCGCTTGTGTCCCATGTGTGGCCTATTCCGCCTGTCTGATATACCCAGTATTCTGTACCCGATTGCCATTTGCCTAACAGCAGGTTCTTGTCAAAGTTTTTCTGTGTCTTGTCGCACCCGGTCAGTACGATTGCAGCAATAGTCAGCAGAAGTATAGTGATTCGTTTCATTTTACGGTGATTTTGGTTGCTTTGTTGTTGATTCGTATGATGTAAATCCCTTTGACTGGCGTGTCGTTCAGCATCACTTCGTTGTCTTGAACCTTGTACGATCCTATCTTTACGCCGGTGATTGCATATATCGACAATATTGACCCATCTGGGATGTCCCGTGTCCTTATTACATTGCCTTCAATTTGGACTGAAAGTACAGTTGATTTTTGTTGCGGATTGTTCACAAATGTGTTGGTTTGAACTGAGTCGGGTGTGCATTCGTCTTCGATTGGCGAGGCGGACAACAACGTTGCGACCGCCAATGCTGCAAATATTAGCACGAATCTTTTCATATCGTTTCTTGTTTTTAGACTTAGTGTATTGAAAATCAAAATAATATTCATACATAATCAGCGTGACTGCACGTTGCCTGTATAATGCGACAAAGTTACACATAAAAAATTTAATCTCCAAATATTTTTAATTAATAAATTTTTTTGTACCTTTGCAGCCCGAAACTAATGCGTAGGTCAGATGTTTTTCCGTGATGTAATCGGCTATGGCGACCTGAAGGGTATCTTGAAGCAGCTGGTAATGCAGAATCGTATTCCGCATGCTATTCTTTTATCTGGAAATCAGGGTGTTGGTAAACTTCCGATGGCTATTGCCATAGCTCGGTATATCATGTGTTCTGACCGTGGGGAAGAGGACTCGTGTGGCAAGTGCCGGTCGTGTATCCAGTTGCAGAATCTCACCCATCCTGATTTGCATTTTGTCTTTCCGATAGTACAGAACAAGACTTCGAAAATCCAGATATGCGACGACGTGCTGGCAGATTTCCGCAAATCCGTACTCCAGAATCCTTTCCTCACGATTGAACAATGGTTTGCCCGCACAGGTGAATCCAAAATTGGTCAGATTTATACCGAAGAGGGTGACGAAATCATACGTAAGATATCTCTCAAACCTTATCAGGGCGACCATAAGGTTATGATTATCTGGCAGCCGGAACTGATGCATGTGGCGTGTGCCAATCGTCTGCTCAAGATTCTTGAGGAGCCTCCCTTGGATACAGTCTTCATACTTGTCAGCGACCACCCTGAGCAGGTTCTGCTGACCATTCGCAGTCGCTGTCGGAATTTCGAGCTTCCACCTCTCGGAATGGACGAGATGCGAGCCGGAATCCGTGCCAGATATACCGACATAAGTGATGACCAGATGAATTATCTTGTCCGCTCGTCTCGTGGATGCTGGGGCGAGTTGCTCCGTCTGATAGAGACGACCGATGAGGATAGCCTGAACTTCGAGCTTTTCAAACGGATGATGCGTACCTCGTTTAAGTTCAACACAATCGAAATCCGCACCTTCAGTGAGGAGTTTGCACGTCTCGGACGTAATGCACAGCTCGCTTTCCTTCGCTATTCGCAAAGGCTTATCCGCGAGAATTTCATCTGTCATGTCGGTATGTCCGACCTTTCGTACATGAATGCTGACGAGATTCAGTTCTCGTCCCGTTTCTCGGCTTTCATCACTGAAAGGAATGTCTTGAAGATATCTTCGGAACTGTCGCTGGCTGAGAGTCAGATAGCGCAGAACACAAATTCCGAAATAGTCATTTTTCATACTCTCATCAAACTTTATATACACTTAAAAAAACACTGAATCAAATGGACGAATTTACTTTGAACAACCATGCTTCCAATCCTGGTGCGAAGGGCTTCAATGGGAATACCAAGCAGCAGTTGCCTGTGGTTGACTGGCTTGCTGATATACCTGAGACCAAGCTTGATACCGATCTGGTTGAAGTGCAATTCAAGAATACCCGCAAGGGATATTTCATCAACAGCAATCACATTCAGATTGAAAAGGGCGATGTCGTAGTCGTCGAGTCTAACCCTGGTCATGATGTGGGTGTCGTGACTCTGATGGGTCGTCTCGTGCTTGACCAGATCAAGAAATCGAAAATCAATATGGACCGTTACGAGGTTCGTCGTGTCTATCGCAAGGCTCGCCAGACTGACATGGAGAAATATGAGGAGTCGAAGGCAAAGGAGCAGGCGACGATGATTCGTGCCCGCCAGATTGCCAAGGATATGGAACTCTCCATGAAGATTGGTGATGTTGAATATCAGGGTGATGGCAGCAAGGCGATATTCTATTACATTGCCGACGAACGTGTCGATTTTCGTCAGCTTATCAAGGTTTTTGCGCAGGAGTTTTCCGTACGTGTCGAGATGCGTCAGATTGGTGCACGTCAGGAGGCTGGCCGTATAGGCGGCATTGGCCCGTGCGGTCGTGAGCTCTGTTGCACTACCTGGATGAGCAATTTCAACAGTGTATCGACCAACTCTGCACGTTGTCAGGACTTGAGCACAAACCCTTTGAAACTGGCTGGGCAGTGTGCTAAAATCAAATGCTGCGTCAATTTCGAGGCTGCAATGTATGTTGATGCCCAGCGTGATTTCCCTCGCAAGGATATCCATCTCGAAACTGCCGACGGCACTTTCTATCTCTGCAAGTCCGACACTTTCAAACGTCAGTTGACCTATTCCTCGTCGCCTGACGTGATGGCTAATCTCCAGGTGATTTCGGTCGAACGTGCCCTTGAGGTGATCGAAATGAACCGTCGTGGCGAGAAACCTGTCTCGCTTGTCGAGAAGAGCGTATCTCCCGAGAAGACAATCGACTATCACAATGTGGTCGGGCAGGATAGCCTCACGCGTTTTGACCATAAGATGGGCAGCAACGGTCGCAAGCGTAATAACCGCAAACGCAAGCAGAACAACAACAATCCAAAACCGCAGCAATGAAACGTCTGATTTTTCCTATTTTTGCCGCATTTCTTTTGGTTTCGTGTAATGCTTTCTACGAGGATGTGGTCAGTGTTGACAAGGATGGCTGGACTTCTGATTCGATAGCACGTTTTGAATTTGAAATCACTGATACCGTCCCTACTTACAGCATTGGTATTCAGGTTCGCAATGCGCCTGACTATCAGTTCCAGAACCTTTGGCTTTTCGTGAAGAAGGTCTATCCTGACATGTCTTTCCGCAACGACACTGTCCAACTTATGCTTGCCGATGAATATGGCAACTGGATAGGTTCAGGCATAGGTTCAATCTATTCTGCCACTTACCCTTACGAGGGTTCTGTGCATTTCCGTCAGCCAGGGAAATATATCTGGTACATTCAGCATGGCATGCGTACCGACTCGTTGCCTGGTATTTATAGTGTAGGATTGAAAATCGTCGAGAATGGGGAAAAATAAGTTGCGCAAGTTTGCCGAGATGGAGGAGTTGCCTAATGTGTTCCAGCTCTCCTACAACGATATCCTGAACCATGGTGCGCATTTCGAAATGCGTGGGCATTGGCGTGAATCCTGTTTCAGGAACGAAAACCCTATTGTTCTCGAACTTGGCTGTGGCAAGGGAGAATATGCGGTTGGACTTGCACGCAGGTTCCCTGACCGCAATTTCATAGGTGTCGATATCAAGGGTGCCCGTATGTGGACAGGTGCTACCGAGGCACACAAAGCCTGTCTCGGCAATTGTGCCTTTCTTCGTACCGCCATCGAGGCAATACCTTATTTCTTTGGCGAAGACGAGGTTGACGAGATATGGATTACCTTTGCCGACCCTCAGATGAAAAAGGTGAACAAGCGTCTCACCTCGACTCTTTTCATGAATCTCTACAAGAAGATTCTTCGCGACAATGGACGCATCAGTCTGAAGACCGACAGCAACTTCCTATATACTTATACCTGCCTGATGGCTGAGGCGAGCGGATTGCCTGTCGATATGGCTACCCCCGACCTCTATTCCATGGAACTTGACGATTCCGAACGCTCGCTGACCGAGATACAAACCTTCTACGAGCAGCATTGGCGTTCGATGGGCAAGACAATAAAATTCATCCGTTTCTGTCTTCCTCACTCTTCGCAACTGGTCGAGCCTGAGGTTGAAATCGAAAAGGATGATTATACGATAAAGACTAAGGCTTGAAAATTTCTGACATCACAAATGCCGAGCCTGAAGGACTCGAACTCGGTCTTGCCGATGGCTTGCATGCTGGGTTTCCTTCTCCCGCTGCCGACTATGCTGGCGAGCGTATCGACCTTGTGCGCGAGATGAATGCTCATCCCGAAACCACTTTCTATGCCCGTGTCTCGGGCGACTCGATGGTCGATGCAGGGATTTTCGACCACGACATCCTTGTCATTGACCGCAGCATCGAGCCTCGCAATGGCGATTTCGTGGTTGCCTCGATTGATGGTGAATTCACGTTGAAGGAGTACCGTCTTGACCCTTCGGGCGATGGTGCGTGGCTTGTTCCTCACAACGATATGTTCAAGCCTTTTCATGTCTCAAGAGAGAATGCTTTCGTCATTTGGGGTGTAGTGACTTATAATGTCCACCGTGTATGTATGCATTAGTTGATTGCAATAACTTTTTCGTTTCGTGCGAGCGTGTTTTCCGTCCTGACCTGGAGGGTAAGCCTGTGCTCGTGATGTCTGGCAACGACGGCTGTGTGATTGCCCGTTCCAACGAGGTGAAAGCTCTTGGCATTGGCATGGGTACTCCTCTGTTTAAGGTTCGCGACATCATCGAGCGTGAGCATATCACCTGCTTTTCGACCAATTTCTCGCTTTATGGCGACATCTCGTCGCGTATCATGTCGTTGCTTGCACGGCATACTGAATCGCTGCAGCAATATTCTATCGACGAAGCGTTTATGCGTCTCGACCATATCTCGCCCGACGAATGCAAGCCTTATTGCGAGTCAATTGTCCGCGAGATACGCTCAGGCGTTGGCGTTCCTGTCTCGATAGGCATTGCCGGCACAAAGACGCTCGCCAAGGTGGCTTCGAAGTTTGCTAAGAAATATTCTGGATATAATGGTGTATGCTCTATCCTGACTGACGAACAGAGGGAGAAGGCTCTTTCGCTTTTTCCCATCGAGGATGTCTGGGGCATAGGCAGAAAGAATTTCGAAAAGATGCGCATGGCTGGAGTGCGTACTGCCCTCGACCTTGCCCGTCACGACGAGCAGTGGGCTGCCAACATGTTTTCGCGTCCTGGCATTGCCACATGGCAGGAACTCCGTGGAGTTGACTGCATCGAGCTCTCTGACCTGCCTGAGAAAAAGTCGATTACTGTCTCGCGAACTTTTGCTGCCGGTATTGACGACCGCAGGACCATAGAGAGCTTGCTGGCTGATTTTCTTGTCTCGTGTTGCGATAAACTCCGTCGTCAACGCTCTGTTTGTCAGCAGTTGACAGTCTTTGCTATGTCTTCTCGCTTCAGAACCGACACTCCCAGTCACTATCTCTCCTCGCTCGTCTGTATGCCCGAGCCTACCGCTAATGTGCAGGAGATGCTTGGATATATGCTTGCCGCCTTTCGCAGGGAGTATCGTTTTGGCGTTCCCTACAAGCGGGCAGGAATAATCCTTTCGCAGATAACTGGCGGTAATGCCGTCCAGCGTTCCTTCTTCGACGAACGTGACCGTGAACGCGATGGCCGCATACAGGTGGCTTTCGATGCAGTGAACCATAAATTCGGAAGAAATCATCTACGCTATGCCGTCCAGTCGTCAGCCGAGGTGCGCAACGACAATTTCCGTCTCGACCATCTTAGTCCTCGATATACCACATCTATCAATGAAATAATGACTGTAAAAGTATAATGGAAACAATCAAGACAATATTCAAGATAGGGAAGGGACCATCCTCTTCCCACACCATGGGGCCTCGTTTTGCTGCCCAGCGGTTCCTCGAACGTGTAGAGGGTATGGAACTCTCGCGTATCGATGCAACCCTCTATGGTTCACTTGCTTCTACTGGTAAGGGTCACCTCACCGATCAGGCGGTTCTCGAAGTTCTCACACCTCGTTGCGAGAGTCGGATAATCTGGTGCCCCGAGCAGACTTTGCCTTGCCATCCCAACGGAATGCGTTTTGAGGCTTTCGGTCGTGATGGCTCGAGACTGAGCGATTGGGAGGTCTATAGCGTAGGTGGCGGTGCACTCTATTGGAATGGCATGGACGAGAGCGAGAAAAACCGTCTCTACGATATGAGGTATATTTCCGACATTGTCGATTGGGGGTATCGCGAGGGGCGTACCTTCTGGGAATATGTCGAGTTGTGTGAGGGTCCTGGCATCTGGGACCACCTCTCGAAGGTCTGGGACACAATGTGTGCCGCCATACAGCGTGGGCTTGAGACAGAAGGCGTGCTGCCCGGCGAACTGAAGGTGGCGCGTAAGGCTACGAAATACTATGTGAAGGCTGATTCGCACGTTGGCAATCTCGCCTCTCGTGCCAGGATTTACGCATACGCACTTGCCACTGCCGAGGAGAATGCAGCCGGAGGAATAGTAGCAACGGCTCCAACATGCGGTTCGTCGGCTGTGCTGCCTGCCGTGCTCTACCATTTGTATCTATCGCGCAAATTCTCGCAGGAGCGGATACTCAGGGCGCTCGCCACTGCTGGACTCTTTGCCAACGTCGTGCGGACCAATGCTTCTATTTCAGGGGCTGAAGTAGGTTGCCAGGGCGAGGTGGGTGTTGCCTGCGCCATGGCTGCTGCCGCTGCAAACCAACTCTTTGGCGGAACTCTTCGCCAGATAGAGTATGCCGCCGAGATGGGACTTGAGCATCACCTCGGACTCACCTGCGACCCTATGTGCGGACTTGTCCAGATACCATGCATTGAGCGTAACGCCATCGCGGCAGCACGTGCTTTCGATGTCAATTTCTATTCTATGCTTTCCGATGGTATGCACCGTGTGTCGTTCGATAGGGTAGTCAGGGTCATGAAGGAGACTGGTCACGACATCCCGTCTCTATACCGCGAAACGGCAGAAGGAGGCCTTGCGAAACTGAGGTGATATGAGTATAATTACTAAAAAAAAGTAAAATATGAAGAAAGATACAATACAATTAAGATGTGACGAGAAGAGGGCAGAACTGCTCGACAGGTATTTTGGCAATATAGTTCACGAGGCAGCTCGCGATATGCCTGAGACTGTGGATGAGAGTCGTTACTCGATGGAACTTCCAGCCTATGTGGAGGCTGAATATCGTTCGTTCCTGAAAGATCTCCTTGCCGAGGTGGATCCAGATAAGAACATCGATACAATTTTGGATAAACGCTATTGGTCTGTGACGTTTACCGAGGATGACCGTCAGCAACTCGAAAAGGCTTACAAAGATGCCAAGATTATCACTGTCTGGGAGAAACTTACGAAATCCAACCATGAGGATGTGACCTATTACAAATGTCTCCTCAAGGAATACACCGAGGAACTCCTGAAGTGGATGGAGATTGACTTCATGGAGGATATTGAGTGAAGGCGTTTCGTAAGGAGAACACGATTCGAGTTCATTTGTGCTGAAACCGATAAAATAATCATCGTTTCAGCACTTTTCTATATGTCAAAAGTGCTGAAATTAACAAAATTATTACCGTTTCAGCACTTTTCTTATGTTTTCCTTGCTCAGTTCAGAGAAAGTTATTACCTTTGCAGCAATAAAAAATGTTACTGGTATGAAAGAACAACTTATTGGAAGACAGGAAGAAACTAAAATGATAGATTCATATCTTTCATCAGAGAAATCAGAATTCATTGCTGTTTATGGTCGCAGACGTGTAGGCAAAACGTTTCTGATACGTCAGATAATCAAAGAAAGAGCATCTTTTATTGTGTCAGGAATGAATAATGTATCAAACGAGACGCAACTTTTGAATTTTGATTCTGCGTTGCGTCATTATTCACCAGAATCACCAGACAGCACTGACTGGCTTTCGGCTTTCGAAAACCTGGCAAACTATCTTTCAAAGCTCAAAGTGAAGACGAAAATCATTTTCATTGACGAGATGCCGTGGATGGATACCCCAAATTCAAGATTCATCTCTGCACTTGAACATTTCTGGAACGGCTGGGCGGCATGGCGTGACGATATAAAACTGATAGTCTGCGGCAGTGCAACCAGTTGGATGCTTGACAATGTGATAAACAGTCATGGAGGACTTCATAACCGAGTGACACACCAGGTGGTAATCAAGCCTTTCAAACTCAGCGAATGCAAGGAGTATTTCCGCACATACGGCTTTCCATACGGTGAACGTGAAATAATGGAATGCTATATGGTTTTTGGTGGCATTCCTTACTATTTGTCGTTGATGGACAAGCAAATGAGTGTGGCGCAGAATATAGACCGATTGATATTTTCGTCTTCCGGCGAGTTGCGTAACGAGATGTTTAATCTTTTCCGTTCGCTTTTCCGTCACAGTGATGATTACGAGTCTATAATCGTTGCATTATCGACAAAAAAGAGGGGTCTCACACGCTCTGAATTGATTGAAATCACAAAGTTGAACAACAATGCGCGACTGACAAAGATGTTGCGAGAACTCGAAGAATGCAGTTTCATCCGCTCATATACCAACCTGAACCGCAAATCGCGACTTGAGACATATCAGCTTATAGATCCGTTCGTATATTTCAACTTCAGCATAGTCGCGAAGAAAAAAAACAACGACGACTCATTTTGGACACATACGCTGATGTCTCCTCTCTATTACAACTGGTCGGGGCTTGCATTCGAGATTCTGTGTGTAAACCATCTGGACGAAATCAAACAGGTCTTAGGCATAAACGGCATGGCTTGTGGTGCATACTCATGGCGTACGCCTGCCGGAGAAGAACCTGGAGCGCAGGTTGACCTTGTCATTGAGCGTGCCGACAACACCGTCAATTTATGCGAAATGAAATATAATGTGGCAGAATACGCCATCACGGCAGAATATGAGCATGAACTTGCAAGAAAGGTGCAGGCCCTGCAATCAACGCTTGGCAAACGCAAGACGGTAAGGCTTACGATGATAACCAACAACGGATTGAAGCACAATGCTCATAGTTACATGGTGGTCAACGAGGTGCAGGCAACAGCATTTTTGTAATGAGAAAGCACTTACGGAATGCGAAAAAATC
>JAKSNT010000012.1 GCA_024399575.1 Paludibacteraceae bacterium | reverse complement strand
TAATCTTGAGATGATAGATTTGTCCGTTCAAAAAGAACAATGATTGTTTTCTTAGCTTTGGCATTTTCTGCCATGGCTTATTGTTAAGAAAAATTCAACCTTACTATTGGCAGTGAAATATCGTCAAATAACGAGGGCTCTATGTCATTTTGTTTTTGAATGGTTGAATCTTTAGGCTTTGTGATAAGGTTTCTCAAATCCACTTTTTCGAGTGCAGAGATTCTTATCGTATGCTTACTGAATATGTAACTTGTCATTTGATGTTTCCATTCCAAAGTTCTTTTAAAAAGTCTTTATAATAGAATGCCTTAACATCGTCTATCTGACGTGTGATGACATCACGCGACACAATCATGCATTTACATTGAGGAAATTCCTCCTTGAATTGCTTGAAATTGGCGAGATGTCTTGTCTTGACCTCTTCGGTTGCCTTGATTTCTATGGCAATTTCGGCATTGCCAAGTATCAGGTCAATCTCCTTGCCTTCGTATGTGTGCCAATAACTCATTGCCTGAATGCAGTGGTTATAGCCAATATACGCACGAACCTCCTGCATGATGAAATGCTCGAAGCAATGGCCATATTCAGGAGTGTCGGGCGATAAGGCAGTACGATGCAACAGATAGTTATACACCCCTACGTCAGAAAAGTAAAATTTCGGAGCCTGTATTACTTTGCGTTTCAACACTTTGGTATATGCAGGAACCATATAGCCTATCAGGGAGTCTTCCAGAATGCTGAAATAAGATTTGACTGTGTTGGATTTGACGCCACAATCGTTGGCAATGTTGCTGTAGTTTACTATCTCGCCACTTGTGAGGGCGGCGGCTTCAAGAAAGCGTTGGAAACTGTCAAGCCTACGGACGATGGCTTCTTCTTTAATCTCCTCCTTGAGGTAAACATCTATGTATGCTGGCAAGAGGTTTTCAGGGTGCTTGTTCAAGTAATGAGGAGGAAGAAATCCGTAGAGAAGCGCCTTGTCCAAATCAAGGTCGGGCAGTTCGGCACTGACAAAAGGGTAGAAGTAGCAAGGCCTTGCGCGTCCCCCTAAAGTGTTTGTCCCTTTTCGGTGCAGTTTGCGGGCACTGCTTCCACATAGTACGAAAACCAATTGTTTTTTCTGTATCAATCTGTGTACTTCGTTTAACAACTCAGGTACTTCAGCAATTTCATCAATTACCACTATGGTGCCTTGGGGATGCTCTTTAAGCATCTCGTATAATAATTCAGGCTGCATCTGGAATCTCCGTTTCAGTTTGCTGTCCAAGAGGTCAATGCTGATGGCATCTGAAAAGTTTTGCTCAAGGAACGTACTCTTGCCAGTCTGACGTGCACCAAAGAGGAAAATGCTGTCAGTCAGGTTGGAAGATAGAGGGCATATCCGTTTTATCATCATATTGTGTGTGATTTTTAATCGGCTGCAAAGTTACGAACTTTTTCTTGATTGACCAAATGTTTTTTGCTGTAAAAAGTCGGAAAATTTGCAATAGCATTTCAAATATTGTCGGAAAATTTGCAATAGCATTTCAAATTTTCAGATTACATATTCCGGAGGAAAGAATTCATAGAATCTTTACCCACTTTGCGTGAGATAATGTCCTTTGACAATTACTTTTTGCATATCGTTTCAGTTGTAACAATTGTTCCTTACGATGGATAAATCCTGCATGAATGTTGCAACAGAGACGGAAATGAGTGCATTATACTGAAATTTTTTCTATTCCTTTTGGTCAATTCAAAATAATGTCGTAACTTTGCATTTCCAAAACAAATTAAATCTAAACTGAATTATTATGTTTCAATTTGATCCTAAAAGTGTGGATATCACTATGTATGAAGGCTATTTTGCTGAAAATACATTTCTGGCAAAACTGAAAGGCGATTCGAAGAAATTGGGTGACAAGATTGTCTATGATGCCTTGAAACTCTACTATTGCCACAAGTCTCAGAATACGCCTGCAACGGAAAAATCAACTATTGCCGGTGCGTTGGGGTATCTCGTTTCACCTTACGATGCTATTCCTGACTCGATGCCTCTTTACGGAACAGCAGATGATGCCGCCATCCTTTCTTATGCCTTGAAATCGGTATCTTTGTATGTCGGAAACGAGGTCGAGGTGATGGCAAAAAGCAAACTCGGTGAGTGGTTTGACAAAACCAGCATAAAGTAATATCATATACTATATAAATTGTGTTTTAGACGATTGTCTTTCAGACGGTTAAAACCTCTGAAGGGCAATCGTCCGTGTATATAATGCTCACACAACTTAAAATAATTGAAAAAAAACATCATATTTCTTTGTCAGTTAAAAAATTATGTGTACCTTTGCAAGTCGAAAAATAGGGCTTGCTATGCTCTGGTTTTTCGATAGTGTAGTTTGTATAAAATATTAAAAATCAAAAGAAAATGCCTACAATTCAACAACTTGTAAGAAAAGGTAGATTGGTGTTGGAGGACAAAAGTAAGTCTCCAGCTCTTGATTCTTGTCCACAAAAACGTGGCGTTTGTGTGCGTGTTTACACCACAACTCCTAAGAAGCCTAACTCGGCAATGCGTAAAGTTGCCCGTGTTCGTCTGACTAATGGTAAAGAGGTCAATTCGTATATTCCAGGTGAGGGTCACAACCTTCAGGAACACTCGATTGTTCTCGTTCGTGGCGGTCGTGTAAAGGACCTTCCTGGTGTTCGTTATCACATCGTTCGTGGTACTCTCGATACAGCAGGTGTCGCTAACCGTACGCAGCGTCGTTCGAAGTATGGCGCAAAACGTCCTAAGGCTGCAAAGAAGTAATCTTGCACACATTATATAATATAATAAAAACCTAACAAAATTGTCTAATGGTTTTTGATATTTGGTGATGATGAGGGTTGAGTAAAGTTTCCTGACAAAAGGCACTTGAAGCAACAACAGCCAAAACAAAAACAAAAATCTTAAAAACAAATGAGAAAGTCAACTCCAAAAAAACGCGTGGTTCTTCCAGATCCAGTGTTCGGTGAGGTTAAGGTTACGAAATTCGTTAACCATCTGATGCTTGATGGAAAGAAATCTATATCTTTCGAAATATTCTACAAGGCTCTCGAAATAGTCAAGAACAAACTTCCTAACGAAGAGAAAACAGCTCTCGATATCTGGAAGGCTGCACTTGACAACGTGACCCCTCAGGTCGAGGTTAAGTCCCGTCGTATCGGTGGTGCAACATTCCAGGTTCCTACTGAAATACGTGCTGACCGTAAAGAGTCAATCTCAATGAAGAATATCATTACCTATGCCCGCAAGCGTTCTGGCCATTCGATGAGCGAGAAACTCGCTGGTGAAATCGTTGATGCTTTCAACAATCAGGGTGGTGCTTTCAAACGTAAAGAAGAAATCCACCGTATGGCTGAGGCTAACCGTGCATTTGCTCATTTTAGATTCTAATCCTCTTCAACTTTACTGCAATGGCTAAACACGATTTAAATTATACGAGAAATATCGGTATCATGGCTCACATTGATGCCGGAAAGACTACAACTTCAGAGCGTATCCTTTTCTATACTGGTCTGACTCACAAGATCGGCGAGGTTCATGATGGAGCTGCTACCATGGACTGGATGGAGCAGGAGCAGGAGCGTGGTATCACTATTACTTCTGCTGCTACTACTACCCGTTGGAACTGGGCTAACAAGCAGTATCGCATCAACCTCATTGATACTCCGGGACACGTTGACTTCACTGCCGAGGTGGAGCGTTCACTCCGTATCCTCGATGGTGCTGTCGCTGCTTTCTGTGCTGTAGGTGGCGTTGAGCCTCAGTCGGAAACAGTATGGCGTCAGGCTGACAAATATAACGTTCCACGTATCGGTTACGTCAACAAGATGGACCGTTCGGGTGCAAACTTCTTCGAGGTAGTAAGTCAGGTCAAGACTGTGCTCGGTGCTAATCCTTGTCCAATCCAGATTCCTATCGGTGCCGAGGAAAACTTCAAGGGTGTCGTTGACCTCATTACAATGAAGGCTCTCTATTGGCATGACGAGACTATGGGCGCTGACTACAGCACTGAGGAGATTCCTGCTGAACTTAAGGCTGATGCTGAAGAGTGGCGCGACAAGATGCTCGAGACTCTCGCTTCTATCGATGATGCTCTCATGGAGAAATATTTCGATGACCCATCAAGCATTACTGAGGACGAAATCCGTGCTGCTGTACGTAAGGGTACTCTCGCAATGGAAATTTATCCTATGCTTTGCGGTTCTTCGTTCAAGAATAAAGGTGTTCAGACTCTGCTTGACGCTGTCTGCGCATACCTCCCTTCTCCATTGGATACTCCTGAGTTCGAAGGCCATGACCCTAAGGATGCAAATGAGCATATCGTCCGTAAACCTTCAGAGGATGAACCTACCACTGCTCTCGCATTCAAGATTGCTACTGACCCTTATGTTGGTCGTCTCTGCTTCTTCAGAGTTTATTCTGGAAAGGTAGTCGCCGGCTCATACGTTTATAATCCACGTTCTGGCAAGAAGGAGAGAATTTCCCGCCTCTTCCAGATGCACTCTAACCACCAGAACCCAGTTGATGAGGTTTGTGCAGGTGATATCGGTGCAGGCGTTGGTTTCAAGGATATCCGTACTGGCGATACCCTCTGCGATGAGGATAAGCCAATCGTTCTCGAGTCTATCGATTTCCCAGATCCAGTTATCGGTATAGCTGTAGAGCCTAAATCACAGGCTGATCTCGATAAACTCGGCATTGGACTTTCGAAACTTGCTGAAGAGGATCCTACTTTCACAGTCCGTACTGACGAGCAGAGCGGTCAGACAGTCATTTCGGGTATGGGTGAACTTCATCTCGAAATCATTATCGATCGTCTGAAACGTGAATTCAAGGTTGAGTGTAACCAAGGTCGTCCTCAAGTGTCTTACAAAGAGGCTATCACTGCCGAGGTTGATCACCGCGAGGTTTACAAAAAGCAGACTGGTGGTCGTGGTAAGTTCGCTGACATCATTGTCAAGATTGGTCCTGCTGACGAGAATTTCGAAGGCTCACTCCAGTTCGTTGACGAGGTTAAGGGCGGTAACGTTCCTAAGGAGTATATCCCATCTGTGCAGAAGGGTTTCCAGACTGCTATGAAGAATGGTGTGCTCGCTGGCTACCCAATGGATAAACTCAAGGTTACGCTGGTTGATGGTTCGTTCCATCCAGTTGACTCTGACCAGTTGTCGTTCGAGCTTTGCGCTCAGTTCGCATTCAAGAATGCCTGCGCAAAGGCAAGACCAGTTCTCATGGAGCCTGTAATGAAACTCGAAGTCGTTACTCCAGAAGAGTCGATGGGTGATGTGATTGGCGACTTGAACAAGCGTCGTGGTCAGGTTGAAGGTATGGAGACAAGCCGCACAGGTGCACGTATCGTTAAGGCTAAAGTTCCATTGAGCGAGATGTTTGGCTATGTAACTGCTTTGCGTACAATTACTTCTGGTCGTGCAACAAGTTCTATGGAGTTCTCGCATTATGCTGAGCTTTCTAATGCACTCGCTCGTGGTGTCGTAGAAGAGGCTGGCGGTCATGTGGAATTGCTTAAATAAGAATTAACCCGTGTCGGGTTAGCGAATGACTCTTAACCCGACACATTATTAATAATATGTAATAATAAAAATTGAGAGAAAGATGAGTCAAAAGATTCGTATTAAATTGAAATCTTACGATCACGCTTTGGTTGACAAGTCAGCCGAGAAGATTGTAAAGACAGTGAAGGCTACTGGAGCCATTGTTTCCGGTCCAATTCCATTGCCTACACACAAACGTATTTTCACTGTAAACCGTTCGACTTTCGTTAACAAGAAGTCGAGAGAGCAGTTCCAGTTGTGCAACTTCAAGAGATTGATTGACATTTTCAATTCAACCCCTAAGACTGTTGATGCACTGATGAAACTCGAATTGCCTTCAGGTGTCGAGGTTGAAATCAAAGTCTGATGCCAGATAGCGATACAGATAGTTTGAGTTTATATTAACATTATTATAAATTGTTCATGCACGGTACGCTCGCCTCGGAGCCAATGCTGAGCCTCTGAGCACAAAAAATTATTAAAGATGCCAGGATTAATTGGTAAGAAAGTCGGAATGACTTCCGTTTTCAATGCAGAAGGCCGTGCGCTTCCTTGCACGGTCATTGAAGTAGGTCCTTGCGTTGTTACTCAGGTCAAGACAATCGAGAAAGATGGCTACGCTGCCCTCCAGCTCGGTTTCAATGACAAAAACGAGAAACACACTAACAAGGCAGAGAAGGGACACTTTGATGCAGCTAAGACAACTCCAAAGCGCAACCTCGTTGAGTTCAAGGGATTTAAAGACGAGTATCAGCTCGGTCAGTCAATCTCGGTAGAACTTTTTGCTGAGGGAGAGTTTGTAAATGTTGTCGGCACATCTAAAGGTAAAGGTTTCCTCGGTGTAGTTGGTCGTCATGGATTTGGCGGTGTCGGTCAGACCACTCATGGTCAGCACAACCGTCTCCGTGCTCCAGGTTCACTCGGTGGATCTTCGTACCCTTCTAAAGTATTTAAAGGTATGCGTATGGCTGGTCGCACAGGCGGTGAGCGTGTCACTATGCAAAACCTTCAGGTGATTAAAGTTATCGCTGAGCACAATCTTCTCCTCGTTAAAGGTAGTGTTCCAGGATGCAAAGGTTCAATCGTTTTAATTGAAAAGTAAAATGGAATTAAGTGTATTAAACATCAATGGGCAGGAAACCGGTAGAAAAGTTACCCTGAACGATTCTATTTTCGGTATTGAGCCTAACGATCACGCAATCTATCTTGACGTGAAACAGTATTTGGCAAACCAGCGTCAGGGTACACACAAATCTAAAGAACGTTCTGAAATGTCTGGTTCTACCAGAAAGCTCGGACGTCAGAAAGGTGGTGGCGGTGCTCGTCGTGGTGACATCAACTCTCCAGTATTGGTTGGTGGCGCACGCGTATTCGGTCCTAAGCCACGTGATTACAGCTTCAAATTGAACAAAAAGCTTAAACAACTCGCCCGTAAATCTGCATTTGCTTACAAATGTCAGCAGAATGAGATTGTCGTTGTCGATGCTATCAACTTCGAAGCTCCTAAAACTAAGGCATTTATCAATATGCTTAATTGTTTAAAAATAGCTGATAAAAAAGTCTTGGTTATTTTGCCAGAAGCAAATAAATTCGTATATTTGTCAGCTCGTAATCTGCAAAAGGCAAATGTCATAACAGTCTCAGAATTGAATACTTACACAATTATGGACTGTAATGCTGTCATTATGCCTGAGGCAACTCTTGACGGTATCGACAAACATTTTAATGCTTAATGGAGGAGGAACAGATTATGGCAATTATATTGAAACCTATCGTTACGGAGAAAATGACTCGCATAAGCGAGAAATTTAACCGTGTTGCATTTCAAGTAGCTCACGAAGCTAATAAAATTGAAATCAAGAAGGCCGTAGAGGAGATGTATGGTGTTACTGTACTTTCAGTTAATACTATGAACTACCACGGCAAGAAAAAATCCCGCTATACAAAGGCAGGTATTATTAATGGTTTAACAGCAACCTATAAGAAGGCAATCGTTACCCTCAAGGAGGGCGATACAATCGACTTCTATAGCAATATCTGATTTATAAGAAATGGCTGTACGTAAATTAAAGCCCACTACACCAGGGCAAAGACATAAGATTATTGGAGTGTTTGACACAATTACAAAATCCACTCCAGAAAAGTCTCTTGTTGGCGGTTTCGCCAAGACCGGTGGTCGTAACAATACTGGCAAGATGACTATGCGCTATATCGGCGGTGGTCACAAGAGAAAATATAGATTAATTGATTTCAAACGTAGCTTCAAGGACAACGTACCTGCTACCGTAAAGGGTATCGAGTACGATCCTAACCGTTCTGCGAGAATCGCTCTTCTCTATTATGCAGACGGTGAAAAGGGCTATATTCTTGCACCAAACGGATTGCAAGTTGGTCAGGTCGTTCTTTCTGGTGAAAACATTGCTCCAGAGGTAGGTAACTCTCTTCCAATTGAGAATATTCCTCTCGGAACTATGGTTCACAATATTGAACTCCGTCCAGGTCAGGGCGCTGCTTTGGTTCGCTCCGCAGGTACTTTCGCTCAAATCACTTCGCGTGATGGCAAATACGTTATCGTAAAGCTTCCTTCGGGCGAGACTCGCAAAATCCTCGGAGTATGCCGCGCTACAGTAGGCGTTGTCGGCAATGCTGATCACGCTCTCGAAAAATCTGGTAAGGCAGGTCGTTCACGCTGGTTGGGCCGTCGCCCTCGCGTTCGTGGTGTTGCCATGAACCCTGTTGACCACCCAATGGGTGGTGGTGAAGGTCGCCAGTCTGGTGGTCATCCTCGCTCTCGTAAGGGTCTCCTTGCTAAGGGTAAGAAGACACGTCGCCCTAAGAAGCAGACAAGCCAGTTCATAATTGAAAGAAAGAGTAAGTAAAAATTAAAAGAACTGAATTATGAGTCGTTCATTGAAAAAAGGACCATATATCAACCTTAAGCTGGAGAAAAAAGTTCTCGACATGAATGAGAGCGGCAAAAAGAGCGTAATCAAGACTTGGGCACGTGCTTCTATGATTTCTCCTGATTTCGTTGGTCATACTATTGCAGTCCACAACGGTAACAAATTTATTCCTGTATATATCACTGAAAACATGGTTGGTCACAAACTTGGTGAGTTCGCTCCTACCCGTACCTTCCGTGGACACAGCGGTAATAGAAAGTAATGTTTGCCGAAATTTATTTTCATTAATTCCAAAAATTGAAAGAAAATGGGTGTAAGAAAACGTAATGCTGCTAAAGCAAGGAAAGAAGCCCTCAAGACACAATACTTTGCCAAATTGAATAATGTGCCAACATCTCCTCGCAAGATGAGACTTTTGGCTGACATGATACGCGGCATGGAGGTGAATAAAGCTCTAGGTGCTTTGAAATTTTCCACTAAGGAGGAGGCTTCAAATAGATTAGAGAAATTGCTTCGCTCTGCCATTTCGAACTGGGAACAGAAAACCGGTGAGAAAGCAGAAAATGGCAATTTGTATGTAAGTCAAATTTATGTTGACTCTGCTCGCATGTTGAAAAGGTTGCGTACCGCACCTCAGGGTCGCGGTTATAGAGTTCGTAAACGTTCGAACCATGTGACTATTTTTGTAGATTCAAAAGTTAATAATAACGAAAAACAAGACTAACCAAGATGGGACAGAAAACTAATCCAATCAGTAACCGTTTAGGTTTTATCCGCGGTTGGGATTCTAATTGGTATGGCGGCGATAATTATGGAGATACTCTCCTTGAGGATAGCAAGATTCGTAAATACCTTAATGCCCGTCTTGCAAAAGCCAGCCTTTCGAGAATTGTTATCGAGCGTACTCTCAAACTTGTCACTATCACTATCTGTACTGCACGTCCAGGCGTCGTAATCGGTAAAGGTGGACAGGATGTTGACAAGCTTAAAGAGGAACTCAAGAAGGTAACCGACAAAGATATCCAGATTAATATCTACGAAGTCAAACGTCCTGATATGGATGCAACTATCGTTGGCAACAACATAGCTCGCCAGATTGAAGGAAAAATTGCTTACCGTCGTGCAGTCAAAATGGCTGTCGCTTCTACAATGCGTGCCGGTGCTGAAGGTATCAAGGTTCAGGTATCAGGCCGTTTGAATGGTGCCGAGATGGCTCGTTCCGAAATGTTCAAGGAGGGTCGTACTCCTCTTCATACACTTCGTGCAGATATCGACTACTGCCATACTGAGGCATTGACTAAAGTCGGACTTATCGGTATCAAAGTATGGATTTGTCGCGGCGAAGTTTATGGTAAACGTGACCTCGCTCCTCAGTTCACTGCTCAGAAAGAACAGAGCAACAGAGGGAACGACAAGGGTCGTAAACCATTTCGTAAAAAAAAGTAAAAATCTTTTGAATTAAAGAGTTATGTTACAACCTAAGAAAACCAAATACAGAAGACCGCAAAAAGGTCGTGCTAAAGGTTTCGCTCACCGCGGAACACAGTTGGCGTATGGTTCTTTCGGAATCAAGAGCCTCGGTACGAAATGGATTACCGGTCAGCAAATTGAGGCAGCCCGTGTAGCTGTTACTCGTTATATGCAGCGTCAAGGTCAGATTTGGATCAGAATATTCCCTGACAAACCTATCACCAAGAAACCTGCTGATGTACGTATGGGTAAAGGTAAAGGTAGTCCAGAAGGATACGTTGCTCCTGTTACTCCAGGTCGTATGTTGATTGAAGTGGATGGTGTTCCATTTGAGATAGCTAAAGAGGCTTTGAGACGTGGTGCTCAGAAACTGCCTATCATTACTAAATTTGTAGTTCGCCGTGACTACGACGAGGCTCAAAACGTTTAATTAAGATATGAAAACAAGAGAAATCAAAGAATTGACTACAGCTGAAATCTCTGAGCGTCTTGTTGCTGAGAGAGAAGGTCTCGTTCGCATGAGATTAAATCATGCAATTTCGCCTCTTGACAACCCATGTCTTATTAGAGAGGCTCGTAAGACCATTGCACGTCTCGAAACTGAGTTGCGTCAACGCGAACTTAATCAACAATAATTAATTTATCCGTATTATGGAAAGAAATTTAAGAAAAGAACGTATTGGTGTCGTTTCCAGCAATAAAATGGATAAATCCATTACTGTTGCAGTTAAATGGAAGGAAAAACACCCTATCTATGGTAAGTTTGTCAACAAGACAAAGAAATACCATGTTCATGACGAGAACAATGAGTGCAACATTGGCGATACTGTACGCATCATGGAAACTCGTCCTTTGAGCAAAACTATCAGATGGAGATTAGTAGAAATCATTGAAAGAGCTAAGTAATTATGATACAATCAGAAAGTAGACTTAAAGTTGCCGATAATAGCGGTGCGAAAGAGGTTCTCTGTATCCGCGTGCTTGGCGGAACTGGCAAAAGATATGCCACTGTTGGCGATATCATTGTTGTCGCTGTAAAAAGCGCTATTCCATCGGGCGAGGTTAAGAAAGGCTCAGTTTCCAAAGCTGTCATCGTTCGTACTAAAAAGGAAATTAGACGTACTGATGGTTCTTACATTCGCTTTGATGACAATGCGTGCGTTTTGCTTAACAATGCCGGTGAACTCCGTGGCAGCCGTATCTTCGGTCCTGTAGCTCGTGAATTGCGTGCTGCAAATATGAAAATTATTTCACTTGCACCAGAGGTGCTATAAAATTAGTTGAGCAATGTCTAAATTACATATCAAAAAAGGTGATCTTGTCTTCGTAAACGCAGGTGAGGATAAAGGTAAGACTGGACGCGTTATGAAGGTGTTCGTTGATAAGCAACGCGCCATCGTCGAAGGCATCAATATGGTATCTAAGAGTACCAAACCTAATGCTAAAAACCCACAGGGTGGTATTGTTAAACAGGAAGCTCCAATTCATATCTCTAATCTTAATGTCGTTGATCCAAAGAGCGGGAAACCTACCCGTATCGGTCGTCGACTGAATGATAAGGGTAAATTGGTTCGCTATGCTAAAAAATCAGGGGAGGAGATTAAATAATGGATACACTCAGCTTGAAAAAAGAGTATAAGGATCGCATTGTTCCTGCTCTCACTAAAGAATTTGGCTATAAAACAGTCATGCAGGTTCCAAGACTTGAGAAGATTGTTCTCAATCAGGGTCTCGGTATTGCTATCGCTGATAAGAAAATCATCGATACTGCAGTTGATGAAATGACTGCTATTACAGGACAGAAAGCCGTTCAGACTGTATCTCGCAAAGATATCGCGAACTTCAAGGTTCGTAAAAAGATGCCTATCGGTGTCCGTGTTACTTTGAGAGACAAGAAGATGTACGAGTTTCTTGAAAGATTGATTCGTGTTGCTCTCCCTCGTATCCGCGACTTCAAGGGTATTGAGAGTAAACTCGATGGCCGTGGTAACTATACACTAGGTATCACTGAGCAGATTATCTTCCCTGAAATCAATATCGACAGCATCCAGAAGCTTCTCGGTATGAACATCACTTTCGTGACAACTGCTAAGACTGACGAAGAGGGATATGCTCTCCTTCGTGAATTTGGTTTACCATTTAAGAAAAATTGATAGATTATGGCTAAAGAATCAATGAAAGCCCGTGAGGTAAAGCGTGCACGTCTGGTTGCTAAATATGCTGCAAAACGTCAGCGTATGTTGGAAGAAGGCGATTACGAAGGTTTGCAGACCTTGCCTAAAAATGCCTGCTACGTTCGTTTGCATAACCGTTGCAAGCTCACTGGACGTCCAAAGGGTTTTATCCGTCAGTTCGGAATCTCCCGTATCCAGTTCCGTGAGATGGCTGCAGCAGGTCTTATCCCAGGTGTTAAGAAAGCCAGCTGGTAGGCTAATATAATTGTCCGTTCGGAGTGACTGCTCTCTCCTGAGAACGTCACTCCGCATCCCGGGCACTATTCCAAATGGAATACATTATTTATTAACTAAATATTGTTCCGACACGTCGGAATCAATTTAATTAAAAGCAGTATGACAGATCCAATTGCTGATTATTTAACTCGACTTCGCAATGCCATTAAGGCAAATCATCGCGTCGTTGAAGTTCCAGCCTCGAATCTCAAAAAGGAAATTACTAAAGTCCTTTTTGACAAAGGCTACATTTTGAACTACAAGTTCGTAGAAGAGGGTCCTCAGGGTACTATCAAAATTGCTTTGAAGTACGACCCAGTGAACAAAGTAAATGCAATCAAGAAATTGCAGAGAATTTCCACTCCAGGTTTGCGTAGATACACTGGCTATAAAGAGATGCCACGCGTTCTCAATGGCTTGGGTATCGCTATCTTGTCAACATCTAAAGGTGTTATGACTGACAAAGAGGCTGCAATCGAAAAGGTTGGTGGTGAAGTATTATGTTTCGTTTATTAATTTGAGGAGGTTTTAGTATGTCAAGAATAGGAAAATTGCCAATACACCTCCCAAAAGGTGTTGACGTCAAGGTTGATGGAAATATTATCACCGTCAAAGGCCCTAAAGGCGAATTGAAACAGGAAATCAATCCTAATATCTCTGTTAAGGTTGATAACGGTGTATGTACTGTAGAACGCCCTAACGACGAGCGTCAGATTCGTGCTATGCATGGTCTCTATCGTGCGCTCCTCAACAATATGGTTATAGGCGTATCTGAAGGTTATAAAAAGACTCTTGAGTTGGTCGGTGTTGGTTATCGTGCTAATGCTAACGGTCAGGTTTTGGAGCTCTCTTTGGGTTATACCCATGCTATCTATCTCGGTCTTGCTCCTGAAATTAAAGTGCAGACTGTATCTGAGCGTAACCAGAACCCACTTATTATCCTGGAAAGCTGCGACAAACAGCTCCTTGGTCAGGTTTGTGCTAAAATCCGCTCATTCCGTATGCCAGAACCTTATAAAGGTAAGGGTGTTAAATTCCAGGGCGAATATATCCGTCGTAAAGCTGGTAAGACAGCAGGTAAGTAATTTAGCTAAAGGTAAAAATTATGGATCGCAAAATAGAAAGAAGACTCAAGATAAAGGCTCATATCCGTCGCAATGTGAACGGTACTGCCGAGAAGCCTCGTTTGTCTGTTTTCCGCAGCAATTGCCAAATCTATGCGCAAATTATTAATGACGTGGAAGGCAAGACTCTCGTTTCTGCAAACTCTCTCGCCATGAAAGAGAAGATGACTAAAACAGAGCAGGCTGCTAAAGTCGGCGAAGCAATCGCCAAGAAAGCTCTCGAGGCTGGTATTGAAACTGTGGTATTTGACCGTAATGGCTTCTTGTATCACGGACGTGTAAAACAATTGGCTGACGCTGCACGTGGTGCAGGTCTCAAATTCTAATAAGATATGGCAGAAAATAATAAAAGAACAGTCGCAACTGAAAGCGAGTTAGTTGATCGCTTGGTTGCAATCAATCGCGTAACTAAGGTTACGAAAGGTGGTCGTGCCTTCAGCTTTGCTGCCATCGTCGTTGTTGGAGATGGAAAAGGCTTAGTTGGATGGGGATTAGGTAAAGCTGGTGAGGTTTCTGCAGCTATTCAGAAAGGTGCTGAAGCTGCTAAGAAAAACCTTATTAAGGTTCCTGTATTCAATGGAACCATACCTCACGAGCAAATCGCCCATTTCGGTGGCTCTGAAGTATTCCTTCACCCAGCTTCTCACGGTACCGGTGTTAAAGCCGGTGGTGCAATGCGTGCAGTATTGGAAAGTGTTGGTGTTACCGACGTTTTGGCTAAGAGTAAAGGTTCTTCGAACCCTCACAACCTCGTTAAAGCAACTTTCGCTGCTCTCTCTGAGATGCGCGATGCTTATACCGTTGCACAAAATCGTGGCGTAAGTTTGACAAAGGTATTTAAAGGATAAACATTTTAAATCTCAAGAAAAACTATGGCTACTATTAAAATACAACAGGTTAGGAGCAGAATAAATTGCCCAAAAAATCAGAAACTCACTTTGGATGCTCTCGGTTTGCACAAAATGAACCAAGTCGTTGAACATGAGGATACACCTTCTGTTCGCGGTATGGTTGAAGTAGTTAAGCATCTGGTTAAGGTTTTCTAATTGTTGAACCACTTATTTAATTTAAATTATGAATTTGTCAAATATCAAACCTGCATTTGGGTCAAATAAGGACGACAAACGTATTGGTCGTGGCCCAGGTTCTGGTAAAGGCGGCACCTCCACACGTGGTCATAAAGGTGCTAAATCCCGTTCTGGTTACAAACGCAAAATCGGATTTGAGGGTGGTCAGATGCCTTTGCAGCGCCGCTTGCCTAAATTTGGTTTCCGCCCATTGACCCATATTGAGTATAAAGCTATCAATATTGATGCACTTCAGAAATTGGCTGAAGAGAAAAACCTTCAGGCTATCAGCGTTGATGTGCTCATCGAAAACGGTATGATTCGCAAGAACCAGCTCGTTAAAATCCTTGGCAATGGGGAATTGAAAACTAAACTCGAAGTAACGGCACATGCTTTCTCGAAATCAGCTGAAGCAGCTATTACTGCTGCTGGTGGAAGCGTGATTAAACTTTAAATAAAATGAAATTAATAGAGACACTGAAAAATATCTGGAAAATCCAGGAACTCCGCGAGAAATTGGGATACACTCTTTTGTTTATTCTCATCTATCGTTTCGGGTCGTTCGTCGTTCTTCCAGGTATTGACCCTTCGGCGTTGACTCATCTTCAGGAGCAGACAGCAGGCGGACTTATGTCATTGCTTGATATGTTCTCAGGTGGTGCATTTTCTAATGCTTCTATCTTCGCTTTGGGTATCATGCCATATATCTCGGCTTCAATTGTCATGCAGTTGCTGACAATTGCTATCCCTTATTTCAAAAAAATGCAGATGGAAGGCGAGAGTGGTCGTAACAAAATCAACCGATATACACGTTATTTTACCGTGATTATCCTGTTGTTGCAAGCTCCTTCTTACCTCGTCAACCTCCATGTGCAAATGAGATATGCGGGTGCCTCTATGCCTGCTGATGTATGGTTTAGGGTTTCGTCTACCATTATCTTGTGCGCTGGTTCAATGTTTGTTATGTGGCTCGGTGAGCGCATGACAGACCGTGGTATTGGAAATGGTATATCAATGTTGATTATGATTGGTATCATTGCTCGTTTCCCTGGAGCATTCCTCAAGGAATTTGCTTCACGTCTTGGCGATGCAGGTGGTGGCTTGATCATGTTGTTGGGCGAAGTGGTCGTATTGTTGCTTGTTATTGCAGCTTCGATTCTTCTCGTTCAGGGTACTCGCAAGGTGCCTGTTCAATATGCTAAGCGTATGGTTGGCAACCGTCAGTATGGTGGTGTGCGTCAGTACATTCCTTTGAAGGTTAATGCTGCTGGAGTTATGCCTATCATTTTTGCACAAGCTATTATGATGATTCCTATCATGGTGGCTGGATTCAATCCTGAAAAGTATAGCGGTGGATTTATGCAGGCATTTATGGATAATACTGGAGTTTGGTACAATGTTACCTTCTTCATACTTATCGTATTGTTTACGTATTTCTATACTGCTATCACCATCAATCCTACCCAGATGGCTGAGTCTATACAGCAGAACAACGGCTTCATTCCTGGTGTAAAACCAGGCAAGGCTACTGCTCACTATATAGATGATATTATGTCTCGTATTACACTGCCAGGTTCAATATTCCTTGCTATCGTGGCTATCATGCCAGCGTTTGCAAGTCTCTTTGGAATCACACGTGAGTTTGCTCAGTTCTATGGCGGAACATCACTGTTGATTTTGGTCGGTGTTGTGCTTGACACTCTTCAGCAAATTGAGAGTTACCTCTTGATGCGCCATTGTGATGGTTTGATGCAATCAGGAAGAATTAAAGGTCGTACAGGCTCAATGGCTGCATATTAATTAAGTTTCTGACTGAGATGATATATTTGAAGACTGCTGAGGAGATTGAGTTGCTGCGTGAAAGCAATGTCTTGGTTTGCAAGACTCTTGCCGAACTGGCTAAAATCATAAAGCCTGGCGTTACTACCGCCTATCTTGATCGAATCGCAGAGGAGTTTATTCGTGACAACGGAGCGACTCCTGCTTTCAAAGGTTATGGAGGATTTCCTGCATCCATCTGCACGTCTGTAAACGAGCAGGTGGTGCATGGAATACCGTCCGACAAGGTTGTTCTCAAGGATGGCGATATAATTTCTGTTGATTGTGGGACATACAAGAACAAGTTCGTTGGTGATTCTGCCTACACTTTTGAGGTCGGAAATGTTTCTGACGAAGTGAAAAGGCTCCTGCAGACAACAAAAGAGTCGCTTTTCAAAGGTATTGAAAAAGCCGTTGAAGGTAATCGTGTCGGAGATATTGGAAATGCTGTCCAGACCTACTGTGAAGAACGTGGCTATTCTGTAGTTCGTGAAATGGAAGGTCATGGTGTCGGTCATGTGATGCATGAGGAACCAGGTGTTCCGAATTACGGTCGTCGTGGTTCTGGAGTGATGTTGAAGACTGGCATGACAATTTGCATTGAACCGATGATTAACCTTGGCAGAAAGGAAATGTTGTTTGGTCGCGATGGTTGGACAACCTGTACTCGTGACAAGAAGCCTTCTGCCCATTTCGAGAATGCTGTGGCAGTGGCGCGTGGCAAGGCAGATATATTGTCTGATTTCTCAATTATTGAGAAAGTCCTCGATGAACTTAAAAAATAATTCATATTTCGTATATGGCAAAACAGGCAGACATAGAGATTGATGGTACTATCATTGAAGCATTGTCTAACGCAATGTTCAGGGTAGAACTTGAAAATGGGCATCAGATTATTGCTCACATATCAGGTAAAATGCGTATGCACTACATTCGCATCCTTCCTGGCGATAAGGTGAGAGTTGAGATGTCACCATACGATTTGACCAAAGGTCGAATATCTTTTAGATATAAATAAACAAAAAGGTCTTGGTGGTTCTCTGTGCGGTATATAATCAACGACCATACCGTTTGAGATAACGCTGAGATTATAAAAACTCTAAAAAAATGAAAGTAAGAGCTTCAATTAAAAGACGTAACGATGACTGCAAGATTGTTCGCAGGAAGGGACGTTTGTATGTTATTAACAAAAAAAATCCTAAGATGAAAATGCGTCAGGGATAACCTCTCGCTTTAGGAAAAAAATTAATTAGTACTATGGCTATAAGAATTGTCGGAGTAGATTTGCCCCAGAACAAACGTGGGGAAGTCGGATTGACTTATATCTACGGAATAGGTCGTAGCAGCGCTCGCAAAATCCTTGCTGAAGCAGGTGTGGATTTCGATATCAAGGTTCAGGATTGGACTGATGATCAGGCTGCAAAAATTCGTGAAATTATCGGAGCTAACTACAAGGTAGAAGGTGACCTTCGCTCGGAAACCCAGTTGAACATCAAGCGTTTGATGGATATTGGTTGTTATCGTGGTGTGCGTCATCGTCTTGGCTTGCCTCTTCGTGGTCAGAGCACAAAGAACAACGCTCGTACTCGTAAGGGTAAGAAGAAAACAGTTGCCAACAAGAAGAAGGCTACTAAGTAATTAACTGATTAAAATTGTAGTTAGAAATGGCAAAGAAAGCAGTAACAACAAAGAAAAGAGTTGTAAAGGTTGACGGAGTAGGACAATTGCATGTCCACTCTTCTTTCAACAACGTGATTGTCACCATTACTAATGGTGAAGGAGAAGTTATCTCTTGGTCGTCAGCTGGTAAGATGGGTTTCCGTGGTTCTAAGAAGAACACTCCATACGCAGCGCAGATGGCAGCACAGGATTGTGCAAAGGTAGCTTTTGATTTAGGATTGCGTAAAGTCAAAGCATACGTTAAGGGTCCTGGTAATGGTCGTGAATCTGCTATCCGTACCGTAAATGGTGCAGGCATCGAAGTTACAGAGATTATCGACGTTACTCCACTTCCACACAATGGATGTCGTCCAGCAAAACGTCGTCGTGTATAATTTTAAAATTACAGGAAAATGGCAAGATATACCGGACCTAAATCAAGAATTGCTCGTAAGTTTGGCGAGCCTATCTTTGGACCTGACAAGGCTCAGGCAAAGCGTAACTATGCTCCAGGTCAGCATGGAAATTCACGTAAACATAAAACTTCTGAGTATGGCACTCAGTTGAAAGAGAAACAGAAAGCTAAATATACTTATGGCGTTCTGGAGAAACAGTTCCGTAATCTTTTCGAGGAAGCTCAGACCAAGAAAGGTATTACAGGTGAGATTCTTCTCCAGATGCTTGAGTCTCGTTTGGATAATGTCGTTTATCGTTTGGGTATGGCTCCAACACGTGCTGCTGCACGTCAGTTGGTTTCTCATCGTCACATCGTTGTCGATGGCGAAGTTGTGAATATCCCTTCGTATCGTATTCGTCAGGGACAGTCTGTCGGTGTTCGCGAAAGAGATAAATCCATGGTAGTCATAACTGAGGCTTTGGCAGGATTCAATCATAGCAAATATCCTTGGATTGAGTGGAACGAGGATTCTATGACAGGTACTTTCCTCCACACACCTGAGCGTGCAGATATTCCTGAGAACATTAAGGAACAATTAATCGTTGAGTTGTACTCTAAATAATAAGTAAATTATGGCAATATTAGCATTTCAACAACCAGAAACGGTAATTATGGTCGAGGCGAACGATTTCTATGGAAAATTTGAATTCCGTCCTCTTGAACCAGGTTTTGGTATTACTATAGGTAATGCTTTGCGCCGTATTTTACTTTCCTCGCTTGAGGGTTTTGCAATTTCGTGTATTAAAATCGATGGCGTTGAACATGAGTTCGCTACTATTCCTGGCGTAATCGACGATGTGACAAATATCATCTTGAATCTGAAACAGGTACGTCTCAAACGTATCGTTGATGATGCTACTGAGGAGAAATTCACTATCAATGTCGGTGGCCGTGAGGAATTACGTGCAGGCGATTTCAATAATGCTATGACTAACTTTGAGGTCTTGAACCCAGAATTGGTGATTTGCCGTATGGATCCATCGGCATCGTTCAATATGGAACTCACTATCATCAAAGGTCGTGGCTATCTTCCTGCTGACGAGAACCCATTTGTTACGCCTGAGATTGGTGTTATTCCGATTGATGCAATCTTTACTCCAATACGTAATGTGAAATATGACCCACAACCTTATCGAGTAGAACAGAAAACTGACTACGAGAATTTGGTTATTGAAATCACCACTGATGGGTCTATCCATCCTAAAGAGGCTTTGAAAGAAGCTGCTCGTATCTTGATTCAGCATTTCATGTTGTTCTCGGATGAGCGAATCTCTATCGATTTGGATGGCGGTCATGGCGTTGAAGAGTTTAACGAGGAGGTACTGCACATGCGTCAGTTGCTCAAGACTAAGCTCGTCGATATGGATCTTTCCGTTCGTGCTTTGAACTGTCTTAAAGCTGCGGATATCGAAACTCTCGGTGATTTGTGTAAGATAAACCGTCAGGAATTGTTGAAATTCCGTAACTTTGGTAAGAAATCACTTACCGAGTTGGATGCTAAACTTGAGTCATTGAGCTTAACGTTTGGTATGGATCTTTCTAAGTATAAACTTGATAAAGACAATTAAAAATGAGACATAATAAGAAATTCAATCATTTGGGTCGTACAGCTGCTCATCGTCACGCTCTTTTGTCGAATATGGCAGTTTCGCTGATTATGCACAAACGCATCAGAACGACCACAGCCAAGGCTAAGGCTCTTCGTGTATATGTTGAGCCATTGTTGACCAAGGCTAAAGAAGATACTACACATTCTCGTCGTATCGTTTTCGAGAAGTTGCAGAACAAAGAGGCTGTTACCGAATTGTTCCGCGAAATTTCGCAGAAAATCGCTAATCGTCCAGGTGGCTATACCCGTATTCTCCGTACAGGATTCCGTCTTGGTGATGCTGCTGAAATGTGTATCATCGAACTCGTTGACTATAATGAGAATATGTTGAAGGAGAAGGCAGCTAAAAAAACTACTCGTACGCGTCGTAGCAAAAAAGCTGCTGCTACTGAGGCTGCACCTGCAGTCGAGGAGGCTCCAAAGGCTGAATAAACAGAGAAATACTGTTATAAATAATCAAAAAAAAGCACAATCGTTTTCCGATTGTGCTTTTTTTTGTTCACCGAAAGTTGATGTTTCTATCTATTCTCTTTGTGGTTAAATATCATATAACCAGTTATTTATGTGGTGAATTTGTCTATGTTTATTACTTTGGTATTTTTTTTCTCAAATCACTTTACCGATTGAATAATAATTTGTATATTTGCAGATTGCTATAGTACAAGTCTTTTGTATTGTTAAGATTTGTCACATAGACTGTTAGCAGAATGTGTTTTTTTTAAGTTCAAATTAATGCGTAGGTTTTTTGTATTTATTGTGGCTTTACTCTTTTCTGTTGCCATGTTTGGTGACAGATGGTCTAATTATTCGCCACTTACAAGTACGGGAACCGAATTCTATTTCTCTTATTTGTCAAATAATGCCCAATCTTCAGGTGGCTCTCTGTTCCTTGATGTTTTCATGTCTGCTTCAGTCCCTTCTACTGTTTCAATCTACGAGGGCTATTCGGGGGTGTTGATTGATTCGTTTACTTTTGTAGGTGATACTATCTGGAATCTTTCCAATCCATCGTTGGCTTATCTAAATAATCCTGATGTTGTTTCTGGTAAAAGTCTCAAGGTTGTTTCTTCTGCTCCATTGTCTCTTTATATGGCGAATAGTACTGCACTTGATGGCGATGCATCTTTGGTCTTTCCAGTTTCGCAGCTCGGTCGTGAGTATGTCGTTCAATCTTTCTACAAGGAAAATTATGCCACTGAATTCGCTGTTGTGGCAACAGAGCCTGGCGTAACTGTGGTGACTATTGAATCGCCAATCGTTACAATGACCTCAAGTGGTGCTCCTCGCGCATCGCATACACCTTTTTCAGTTTCGTTGAATCAGGGTCAGGTCTATTATGGGACATCTTATTCTCCCGAAAATATTTCTGGTACTCATATTTGTGCTGACCATAATGTTGCTGTCTTTTCAGGGAATCAAAATGCCTATTCTCGCAAAAGAACTGCTGGTACGAGTCAGCTCTCTCATCAGTCTTTGCCTTTGAAATACTGGGGCAAGCGTTTCGCTATTGTCAAGACTGCAGGTCAGAGCCATAATTATGTTGAACTTACAGCTGTTGACAGCGCAACCGTTGTATATCTCAATGGTAATCCTGTTGATACTATAGATTCTTATGAAACTTCTATAATTGATTGGGATGATTTGGTTCAGACTATGTTCATAGAGACCAACAAGCCAGTGATTTGTTATCAGTATATGGTCAGTCAGGGCGACAATGCTCAATTTGGTGCTCCTTCGATGTCCTTGGTTACACCTCTTGAATTGGCATCTGGCGAAATACGTTTCATGACTTTTGATGGGCATGACTCCTCGTGCGATTTGGTATATTATGTCAATTTGGTTGCTCCGACAGCTTCACTTTCTGGCATGATGCTTGATGGCGTCAATGTCGGTAACTCTTTTTCTCCAATGCCGGAATTGTCTGGTTATTCCTTTGCTCGGATAGTTGTATCTTCGGGCAGTCATATATTGAGTAACAGTGCTGGACAGTTTGTCGCTTTGGTGTATGGTGAGACTATGGACGAGTCCTGCAGCGATTGGTCTTACGCATATAACCCGGGTTTCGACTTATTTAACCTTGATGCTTACATGCTGATTGAAAGCGAGCGTGTTGACGAGTTATCTGTCTGCGAGAGTTCTGACGGAAAATGGCATGTCGGTTTTCAATCCGTTGTCAATGAGAGTTCTGATAGTATTAGATGGTATGATGTTTATGAAGGGGAGACTCGTTTGATGAGTAACGAGTCTTTGTTCCATTATGCTTTTGACGACTCTCTTGCGCACGACGTGATGATGATTGTCTATCGTAAGGAGCAGGTCTGTGGAAATTTGATATCCGATACAGTGACTGCACGTGTTTTCTGTGCCGAGACATTTGACATTTTCCGTGATGATATTTTTGCGTGTTTTGGTGATACCGTTATTCTGTTCAATGGTGAAGATACTTTGCTCACTGATACCATGAACACTTACGTTACATATCGATATGTCAAAAGATACAATTCGTTCGAAGGTTGCGACAGTCTGGTTCACGAGTCTCTGTTTGTTTCCAATCCTCAGGACGAGCTTTTCGAACGTGAGATTTGTTATGGCGAATCATACGTATTCCATGGCAAACCATATTATGCTTCAGGTCGTTATGTCGACACTCTATACGAAAACGGTTGTATGTATGAATCGGTTTTGGAACTCAAAGTCCATCCTCGTTACGATTTCTATGATACTGTCCGAATTTGTGATGTTTCCGTTCCTTATGTTTGGTCAGCTGGTTCGGGCGACAAAAATCCATATTTGTTGTCTCATACGTGCGATACATCGAAGGTCTATCATTCGGTTCATGGCTGTGACAGTTCCTATCATCTTCATTTTACTGTGCACGACAGTTATTTCTATGACGATACCGTTGTTGTATGCCAGTCTGCATTGCCTTATGTTTGGACTGGTCATAAATCGTTGCGCTTCGATTCTCCTGGCATTTATTTCGACTCATGCGTGACTGCTTTTGGTTGCGACAGTATCTATCGTCTCTCATTGTTTGTTTTTGAATCTTTCTCATACTACGATTACGACACCATTTGTTCTGACGAGACATATCGTTGGAGAGGTGAGGAATATTCTGGACTTACCGGTGGAGTTTATAATTTCCAGAAGAATTACGTCTCTCATGATGGTTGTGACAGTGTATTCTATCTGCAACTTACGGTTTTTGATACTGTTATTATTGAAACCATTCGTGAAATATGTGATTATGACAGCATTGTTTGGGATGGTGAGATATATTCCGGCACTAAGTTTGCTGGATTTTCTGACCATAAGTGTAATGATGGCTATAATGTTTTCACTCATAACTTCAGTCGGACATTTACAGGTTGTGATAGCATTCATCGACTTAGTCTGACTGTCCGTCCATCTTATGACAAGCTGCGTTGCGATACTATTTGTGTCGGCGATTCCATCTTGATTGGTGGACGTGGTCTTATAAAATTCGCAAATGCTGGTGATTACGAGTATGTCGATTCGTTTGTATCAGTTCATGGTTGCGACAGTGTCGAGAAACGTTTGGTGCATGTAAATCCTTCATATTATTTTCATGAGCGAGCTGCAATTTGTGTCAATGGGAATTATTATTGGCATGGCAGACTATACGAGAATTTGCGACCAGGGACAATAGAACTTACTGACTCTTTTGTGACCGCTAATGGTTGTCGATGCGATAGTGTTTACTCATTGTCTTTGACTGTTTTAGATACCGTATCAGTCAATTTTTCTGAAAGCATTTGTGAAGATGACAGCATAGAGTGGAATGGAATTGTCTATAAAGGTTCGCTGTGTCCAGGAAAACACAGTGGGGTAGTGTTGCCTGTTGGTATTCACGATATTGTCAATCGTAATACTTCCAAACTCACTGGTTGCGACAGTATAGTCCACTTGTATCTTTCTGTGTTGCCTGAATATGAAATACATCGTTATGATACTGCTTGTCAAGGCAGTTACTATCGGTTTAATTATCTTCCTTTGATCCATTGCTCTTCTGTAGGCGATTTTGAATATTTTGATTCTATACCTAACCGTTATGGTTGCGATAGTATCGAAATCCTCCATCTGCATGTATTGCCTGCTTATTCTTTTGTGGATTCTCTCTCTCTCTGTGATGACAAGTCTCTCTCATGGCGTGGACTGTCCTTTAATGACATGTGGCCAGGAACTTACGAATATTTTGATTCTCTGAAGACCCTTGCCGGTTGCGACAGCGTTTACAAGTTGGTTCTTACTGTCGGTCGCCATTTCTTTAAATCTGAAGATCGTTCGGTTTGTGTCAACTCCTCTTTCTCGTGGCGTGGTCGTGTTATCTATGGCGCAGACTATGCTGTTGGTGACTATCTGATTTATGATAGCTTGATGACTTACGATGGATGTGACAGTATCTACGAATTGTCTCTTCACGTTCATGATACCGACTATACTGATCTCGGTGATATTACTGTTTGCATGGGCGATTCTTTCAGGCTTTGTACTAAGGTTTATTGGTGCGACGAACCTGGCACTTTCCACTATCGTGACACAATGCCGAACCGTTTTGGATGCGACAGCGTTGTTGATGTGAATGTCACTGTTTACCCTACTTTCCTTTCTGTTACCAGGGATACGATTTGTTATGGCGAGAATTATTCATGGCGTGGGCATTATTATAATGCTCCTGCTGTTCCAGGACTTGTCGAAGAGGATCGTTATGTCGTCGGAGTTGGTTGCGATAGTGTGTATCGCTTGATGCTCACTGTTTTGCCAAGCTATTTTTTCAGCGAGACGATGCATGTTTGCGAAGGCGATACAATCATTTGGCGGGGCATGGAGTTGTCCTATAGCCGTGATGGCATTTACGTCATCAATGACAAACTTATTTCTCATCTTGGTTGCGATAGCATCTACGAGTTGACGCTTTTTGTTCATCCTGTTTATTATACTAACGATGTGATGCATCTCTGTGAGGGCGATACCATCCAGTATCTCTCACATACCATTGATTATCCTGCGGGTCATTATATGTTTGTTGATACTCTGTCAACTATTTATGGTTGCGATAGTGTCGTTCAGATGATGGTTTATGTCCATCCGACTTACTATTTCTTGACCGAGCAGATATGGTGTACTTCTTCCGGTCCATACAGTTGGCGTGGGCGCAAGATTAACCAGTCTGGCATATATTTTGATTCTCTTAAGACTGTTGGATGGGGTTGCGACAGTGTTTATGAATTGCGTCTTGAGATAGAGCCTTCATATTTTTTCGAACGTTGGGATACTATCTGCGATAATGATGGTGTCTATTTCCAGAATGAGTTTCTCAAGGATGAGGGAGACCATTATTTCAATTACCGGTCTATCAGTGGTTGCGACAGCATCTATTGTCTGCATCTAAAGGTCAATCATACTTATTGGAATGATATCTATGTCACTCTCTGTGGTGGCGACAGCATCTATTTTGCTGGACGTTTCCTGAAGGACAGTGGTGTTTATGGCGATACCACACATAGTGTCCATGGTTGCGACAGTGTTGATATACTCCATCTTCGTGTCAATCCTTCATACTATAGTGTTATTGTTGACAGTATTACGTGTAGCAATGACACATTCTCGCTCAATGGAAGGATCTACACCAAGAGTGGTGTCTATACCGATTCAATGAAGACTGAACTCGGTTGCGACAGTATCGTTGAGCTTCGTCTGAATATGATTCCTGCTTATCGTTTCGAAACTGATACTGCCGTCTGCGATTTCAAGCCTTATGTTTGGCGTCGTCGCAGCTTCACTCGTTCTGGCATCTACTATGATTCTTTGTCGACAAGTATTGGTTGCGACAGTGTCTATGTCCTTTATCTCTCTTTTGTTGAGACACTTTACGATACTGTATATCATAATATTTGTACTGGCGAATCTTATACCTTCGGTGGACGGCAGCTGACTAAGTCTGGCGTTTATTACGATACTATATGTTCACCTCGTGGGTTCGATTGTCGAGTAATTACTCTTTTCCTCAATTGTGTTGATCCGAGTGTTTTCGCATGGACTTCAGTGGCTGATGTATGTGCTGACGATCTTTTCTTCACTATTGATCATGTCTGTGGTGGTACTCCTCCACTTTCGTATAGCGTGCTGTTTACCGACGATGCTCATAGTCAGGGGTTCCGTGATATCATTGATGCTGATTATGATGGGAATATCGTTGTCGATATGCCTAATAGTGACAGCCATCAGTTCTATGTCCGTCCTGACAATTATGTAGTGACTGTCCGTTTGAATAATGGAATCTGCGACCCTGCCGGTAGCGATTTCCAGACCAATGTGCTTGTTAAGTGGCCGAGTTGGGTGACTGAACAGAAGTGGCAAGATGTTGTCGCTGTTCTGAATGATAAGAATAATGGTGGCTATACTTTCGACCTCTATGAATGGTATGTCAATGGCAAGCGTGTCACAGATGCTCGTGGCTCTTATATCTATCTCCCTGATGTTCTTGCTGTTGGCGATGAAGTTTATGTCAATCTCCGTCGTGAGGGCGAATCTTACTCTATCTCGTCTTGTCCTTTGATTGTTGTTGACCGTATTCCTCTTCAGGTCTCACCTATTCCTTTTATGATTTACCCTTCTCATGTGCGTAGTTTCGAGAGTGTCACTATGAAGAGCGAAGTCCCTGGTCATTACGTCCTAAGTGATTGTGCGGGTCGTGTCTTGTCCGAAGGCGATTTTGATACTGCTGGCGAGGTCGTACTGTCTGTTCCTTATGTGAGTGGTATATATATGGTCTCTTTCAGGACTGACGATGGGCGTCTTGCTGTCGAAAAGATTATAGTAAACGAATGAATAATGTGATAAATGCTTTATATTGAAATGAAATGTAGGATATTATATATATTGTTGTTTCTATTTTTGTCTATTGGTTATGTTTTGGGGTCTGAGCCGTCTGATTTGGCTGTCAACGCCAAAAGGAAGGACAAGAAACCTGGTCTCACTGTTTGGGGAAAGAAAAATCAGTATGCCGAGCATTATGTCTCTCTTTGGACATCTGCTGGCTATAGTTGTTTCTTCCCTCAGGTGGCAAATTCCAAGTTGAAAGGTCTTGTCGGTTCTACAATAGGCGTTGGCTATGAACGGCTTGGTTATAATCGTGATTTCCTTTTGACGGTCGGTCTTGAGTTGCAGTTCATCTCTTCGTCCATGTCAATGGTTGGCTATAAGTTTGACCAGACGATTGGCGATACCGAGGGTGATGAGACCCTTTGTCATTACGACATACATGATTGGCAAGAGTATCAGTATGGTCTTCAGGCTGGACTTCCTGTCATGGTGGGTTACAAGCACAATCATTTCTATTTTCTTGTCGGTCCTAAGATGACAGTGGGGGTTTGGGGCGCTGGTGAAGGTAAGATGTCTTACGAGACCTCTGCCACATACCCTCGTTATTTTGACGATTTCTACGACATGCAGAATCATTTCTATCGCAACTATACCCGTAGTTCCAAGGAGCCAATGTCGTACGGCTTCGGAGTTTCTGGATGTTTCGAGATTGGTTACGAGATTCTGAACCGTACCTTCGACGCAACATCTCGTAAGGAGCGTTACCATTGGCGTAAGGATTATAAAGTGAAACTTTCCTTCTATGCTGAATATGGAGCATTGAATGTCAATAGTACAAAGACTCTTGGCGATATTGTCTGGTTCGAGAACGACAACGCCATTGGTCTTAACATTCGTCCGTATTATACTACCAGCTCAGCGCTTGGTGCAGCGATAAATACTTTCTATACCGGTGTTAAAGTGACAGTATTGCTTGGTGAGTTTTGTAAAAATTGTCAGCGAAATCGTGTGAAATGAAACGTATATTGACGTTCATATTTGGATTGCTTGTCTGTGTCGGTCTCTGGGCTGACCCTATCTATGTCGGCTTGGGCGAGGACGATAATGGCTGTCTCAATGTTGGCAGTTTGTCGTCTGATGGTACCGAATTTTATCTCTCTTATATGTCCTGTAGTGCTCAGGCATCTGGTATTCTCCATCTTAATCTTTTTATGACAGCCTCAACGCCTACCATGGTTCGCATTATGCGTGGCGATGGTGTTACGCCTGTCGATTCTTTTTATTTGCAGACTGATACTGTCTGGCAGCTTCAGAATACCAATCTTGCCTATCTCAATTCGCCTGACCAGGTTTCTGACAAGACGCTTCTTGTCAATACCGATTTCCCGATATCTCTGTTCATGTCCACCAGTGTCGGGCAGGATGGTGCCGCTTCGCTTGTCATGCCGTCTATGATTTTGGACAAGGAGTATGTTCTCCAGACCTATCATAAGGAGCGTTATAATTCTGAATTTTGTGTCATTGCGGTTGCCCCTGGCGAGACTCGTGTTGTCATAACTCCTTCGGTTCCTGTTGCTGGCAACTCCACTTCTGCTGCAGCCAAGCCTGCAGGAGTCCCTTATACTGTTATCCTTTATCAGGGCGAGGTCTATTACGAAATCTCTGATGCTTCCAGCAGTCTTTCTGGTACTACTGTCTGTGCCGACAAGCCGGTTGCTGTCTTCAATGGCGACCAGGAAGCTCGTTCTGATGATCGTCTTGGTACCAGTCTTGCTGTCCATCAGGCTGCTCCTATTCGTATGCTCGGTTCGCATTTTGGACTTGTCAAGACCAACGGACAGGAACATAACATCGTGCAAATCACGGCTATCGAAGATACTACTTACGTCTATCGCAATGGTTCTGTCATTGATACACTTATGGCTTTCGAGACAAGCATTATCGATTGGAACGACGATGATGTATCCACTTATGTCGAGACATCTAAGCGTTCAGTCTGCTTCCAGTATCTCGTCAGTTGGGGTGATAATGCTCGCAATGGTACTCCTGAGATGTATATGATTGCCCCTCTTGAAATGCCTTCTGATACTGCAAGTTTCACCACCTACGATGTCTTCAGCGGGACGACGAGTCTGCTGACATATTATGTGAATATTGTGGCACCCGACTCTTCTGTCGCTGGCATTATGATTGACAATGTCAACGTAAGTTCCAGTTTTCAGCCTCTTATCGGTACTACTGGCTATTCCTATGCCCGTATTGCCGTTTCTGATGGGTCTCATGTCATTGTCGGCACCAACGGTGGTTTTGTCGCTACGGCATACGGTATTTCGTCATCTGCTGCGTACGCTTTCTGTATTGGTCTTAATGGTTCCAACAACAATGCTCACATGTTTGTGGACTACAACGAGATAAAGAGTTATATTGTCTGCGAATCGCCTAAGGGTCAATGGAATGTAGTCCTGTCTGATGTTGTAAATACTGCATACGACAGCATATCATGGTACGATTCATATCAGGACAATATCACCCGTATAGGTGCTGGCGATACATTGCACCATATATTCTATAATCAGCCTCACGACCATTTGGTTTACATGCACGTTCATCGTGTTTCTCCTATATGTCACACTCCTATTGTCGATGTATATTGCGTAAATATCTATTGTGCTGACATGTATGATATTACGTACGATACTATATTCGCTTGCAAGCATGATACACTTCTCCTCTTCGGTGGAGTAGATACCGTTCTGACTGACACTCTTCCTACTTACGAGACGCTCACATATACCCGTCATTTTACCACATTTTATGGTTGCGACAGTATTTTGACTGAACAGGTATTTGTCTCTGACCCTCAACCTATTGATACATTTGCCGTCATCTGTAGTGGTGAGCGTTGTTTCTTCGGTGGCAAATATTATACTGAGTCAGGTGTCTATTACGACACTCGTCAGGATCATGGTTGCGATTACGTTGTGACTCTTGATCTTACGGTCAATCCTGTCTATTCATTCTATGATACGGTTGCTGTTTGCGATACCGAACTGCCGTATATCTGGCAGCGTGGTGGTGCTGACACACATCCTGATGCAATTTCTCATTCTGTTGATACTGCCAAGGTCTATCATACGGTGAATGGTTGCGACAGTGTTTATTATCTGCACTTTACTGTCTGGGATAGTTATCTTTTCAGCGATAGTGTTGACATTTGCGATACTGATACTCCTTATGTATGGCATGGACATTCGATGAGCTTTTCTGAATCAGGTATCTATTATGATTACCTCACTTCTGTTCATGGCTGCGACAGTGTTCATCGCCTCAGTCTGAATATCCATCCATCATATCGTTTTGACGAGTATGATACTATCTGTTCCAACGAGTCATACTCTTGGCGCGGTTCTACCTATACTAAGATGAGTGGTGGCGAATACGAGAAACAGTTCTTTCTCTCCACTGCCCATGGCTGTGACAGCCTTTTCGTTCTTCATCTCTTTGTGAACGATACTGTCAATATGTTGACTAATAGGATAATATCTGATGCTGATAGTATTGTATGGGATGGCGTCTCGTTCGGTGGAACCAAGTTTCAGGGTACTGTTGACGAAGTTCTTCCTCTTGGCATTCATACGTTTACTCATCATTATTCATCTACTGTCACTGGTTGCGATAGTTTAATGACTCTTCGTCTTATTATTCTTGAATCGTTTGATATCACAATTCTCGATACGGTCTGCCAGCACGACAGATATGTTTTCGGTGGTAGTCAGGTCAATACTGATTCCGTCGGTACATTCTTTGTTACTGATTCTCTGAAGACCATCGCAGGCTACGACAGTATCGTGACTCTCATCTTGAGTGTCAATCCTGTCTATTATTTCGAGGATGCAGTCTCTATCTGTTCTAATGAGACCTACTCGTGGCATGGGTTCCGGTTCACATCTCTTTCTGCTGGTACGTATATTAAATACGACAGTCTTAAAACCGTTCACGGTTGCGACAGTGTCTATAAACTTTCCATTTCTGTCAGCGACACGATTGCATTCGAGCGCAATGTTGTCATCTGCGATGTCGATACTTTCCATTGGGATGGACGAGTATATGGTGGGCCGAAATATAAAGGAGCTGTCGATAGTGTCATAACGGTTGGTAGCTGGCTGATTTGTCATCATTATCAACGTGTTGCCACTGGTTGCGACAGCCTCCTCTGGCTTAATGTGCGTGTCAATCCTACCTATCTCATCAATCTTGCTGATAGTGTATGTCAAGGCGATACCTATGTTTTCGGTTCTCGTACTCTTGCCACCGATGTTGTTGGGACTTTCTCTTACGTCGATTCGCTTCACACCGTTTCCGGTTGCGACAGCATCGTGAATCTCTCTCTGACTGTTAATCCTGTTTATCTGTTTGACTCTGTTTCAACTATATGTGTCAATGTGCCGTTCTCTTGGCGCACACATGTTTATTCCAATCTTTCGCCCGGGCTTCATGATTTCTACGATTCCCTTCTCTCGGTCCATGGTTGCGATAGTGTTTACCATCTTGCCCTCACCGTCATCGATACTGTTTCCATTATACGTAATGTAATAATGTGTGAATCCGACACGGTTGTTTGGGATGGTTTAGTCTGTGCTGGTCCTAAGTATAATGGAGCTTCTGATTTGCTCTTGCATCTTGGTAGTCAGACTATTATCCATAGATATTCTCATAAATCGAGTGGTTGTGACAGTGTTCTACGTCTGGTTGTCGAGGTCCGTCCTACCTATGCTATCCTGATTGACGATTCAATTTGTCAGAACGAGGATTATTGGATAGGTCCTAACCGCTATCATTTTGATTCTCCTGGTATTTACGATATTGCTGACACGCTTGTATCTTCCGGTGGGTGTGATAGTTTGGTCGGTCTTCGTCTGTATGTTCATCCGACATACGACATCGTCGAGCGGCATTCTATATGTTCCAACTCCGTATGGGATTGGCACGGTCGTCATTTCGACCATCACCCTTCTGGCAGTTATATCTTCTACGACTCGCTTCTCTCTATCCATGGCTGCGACAGTGTTTATCGTCTTGAACTCTCTGTCTTTGATACCGTTGTGGTCACTCGCATAGCTGATATTTGTGCAACCGATACTATCGTTTGGGACGATTTCGTCTATGCCGGTCCTTCCTATTGGGGACGCTCTGACGTGGTTCTTCCTGTCGGGCATTATCATTATGTGCATACTTATTCCTCTCTTCTTACTGGCTGCGACAGCCTGATGGTTCTCGACCTCACTGTCCGTTCTTCTTATTTCAACGAGCATTATGCTACTGTCTGTCAGGGTTCTACCTATTCTTTCAGCACTCTTCCTCCTATCTCGTGCTACTCTGTTGGCGATTTTGTCTATGTCGATTCCCTCACCTCTGTTTACGGCTGCGACAGTGTTGAGTTGCTCCATTTGCATGTCAATCCGGTTTATTTCCGTGAAATGACCATGGAAATCTGTGCCGACGACACTGCACATTGGCGTTCTCATACCTACCATAGCCTCTCTGCCGGTGTCCATATTTTCTGGGATTCCCTTACCACCTCTGCCGGTTGCGACAGCCTTTACAAGCTTGTTCTGACCGTTCGTCCTGTCTATCATTTCCTTGACCGTGACACCATTTGTGGCAGTGGCGTTTACTATTGGCGCAACCATTATTATACTGGATATATGTATGCCGTTGGTGGTCTTATGCCTGGCGAGCATTCTTTCACTGATTCCTATTATAGTGCTTATGGTTGCGACAGCGTCTATGAACTCCGTCTCATGGTTCTTCATTCCGACTTTACCACTCTTCCTGACGACACAGTCTGTCGTGGTGATGTCTATCGTTTCTGTGGTCGCGACATCTCTTGCAATACGGTCGGTTCATTCCTCCTTCGCGACACTCTTGCCAACTCTGATGGTTGCGATAGTGTTGTCGTTATGAGGATTGTCGTCCATGAGACTTATCTTTTCGAGGAATCAGCAGTTGTCTGCAGCAACGAATCCATTGTCTGGCGCAACCGTCTGATTTCAGGTCTTCCAGTAGGTTCAAATGTCATTGACGATTCCCTCCTGACTATTCATGGTTGCGACAGTATCTATCGTCTCCATCTTACTGTCAAGGAGAGCTATCTTTTCGAATATGAGTATTCAATGTGCGACTACGACACTATGCTTTGGCGCGACCATCATATAGGTCGTCTTCCTGTCGGCGACTATTTCTATCACGACTCTCTGCTTTCCTATTCTGGTTGCGACAGTATTTATTCCATGACTCTACATGTCTGTCCTTCCTATCGTGTGCATGACACAGTGTATATGTGTTCCAACGAGATTATACGCTATCATAATCATCGTCTTATATACAATGTAGCTGGTCGTTATACTCTTGTCGATACTCTCTCCACCGTCAATGGTTGCGACAGTATTGTTCAGGCACTTATCATTGTCGGTCAGGCTTACCATTTTACCCAGTACGAACTTGTTTGTGGTTTGACCGCTTACGAATGGCGAGGCAGGTCTCTCTATTTCTCAGGTACTTATTACGATACTCTTCGCACTTCCGAGGGTTGCGACAGTATTTTCCAACTTGACCTTCGGTTGCAGGAAAAATACCGTTTCGATGCTTACCGCACCATCTGTTCCGGCGACAGCTTCTATTTCCGCGGCATGTATGTCAAGGATGCAGGCGACCATACTTTCCGTGCAGGTTCTCTTGAAGGTTGCGACAGCGAGTACGTCCTTCATCTCCGTGTCCTTCCTAAATATTATCGTGAATATACTGTGTCTATCTGTCTTGGCGATACTTATACGTTTGGTGGCCGTATCCTTCGCAGGAGTGGTGTCTATTGGGATTCTCTGATGACGCGTGCTGGTTGCGACAGTGTCACTAAGCTAACTCTCAACGTCATATCGGCGTTCCATCATGTCACCTACCATGATGGGCAGTGTACAGACGACACCATTTGGTTCCGAGGCAAGAGTTATACCAAGAGTGGTATCTATTACGACTCTCTTGTCAATTCTGTCGGTTGCGACAGTGTTTACGAACTCCGTTTGACGATGAATCCAAAGTACCATTTTGTCAAGGATACTACCGTTTGCGACTATTCCAATTTCCGTTGGCGGGGCAGGCCGTTCCGCTCTTCCGGTGTCTATTGGGATTCGCTTGAGACAAAGATTGGTTGCGACAGCATCTACGAACTTCGTCTTACCATCATTCCTACTCGTCGTGACTCTATTTTCGACACCATCTGTCTTGGCGATAACTATACTTTCCATGGCAGGATTGTCCGTGATGCCGGTGTCTATGCCGATACTGTCTGCTTTGGCGATGACGAGGATTGTGTGATTACCACCCTTTCCCTCACCGTTCTTGAGCCTACCTATTTCAACCGTATCTCTGTGCCCGACCTCTGTGCCGACGATACTGTTATGGTTATCGGACATACCTGGCGTGGTGCTTCACCTCTGAAATACAGCGTTCTCTTTGGCGACAGCGCCCGTATGCAGGGTTTCCGTAATATCGAGGACGAGGACTATAAGGGTGTCATCGAGGTTCCTGTGCCTAATTATCCTGACAAGTACAAGTTTGTCCGTCCTGACCGTTACTCTTTGACTCTCCGTCTCTCGAATGGAACTTGCGATGCAACGGCGAGCGAATCGCATTTCGACTTCCTTGTCCGTTGGCCTTCTTGGATGACCGAGCAGAAATGGCAGGATGTCGTTGCTGTGGTGAACGACAAATACAATGGTGGTTACACCTTCGACCGTTTCGACTGGTATGTCAATGGACATTACGTTCCTTCCGACCGTAAGTCGTATATCTATCTCCCTGAACGTCTTGCGATGGGCGACGAGGTCTATGTCTGTCTTACACGTACTGGCGAGAGTTATTGCATCCCTACCTGTCCTATCATCGTAGCCGACCGTTCCGCCCTTCAGGTGGCTGACGTTCCTTTCACCCTCTTCCCTTCTCAGCTGCCAGCCTCTGGTACTGCCCGTGTCGAATCTCAGGTGGCTGGTCATTATCTCCTTGTTGACTGCATGGGACATATCCTTGCTGAATCTGATGTTGATGCTGGTGCGCGTTTTGACCTTGCGATGCCTTCTGTCCCTGGTGTATATATGGTCTATTTCTACGATACCGATGGTCGTAGCAAGGTCATTAAAATATTGATTAAATAATTATAAAAACAATATCATTATGAAGAAATTTTTACTTTTTATCATTTCAATGGTGGCACTTTGCTTCGCTTGCAAGCGTTCTGGCAGCAATAATGGTAATTCTAATGTTGAACCTGATGGACCTATCGTTCTTGTTGATTCCACTGGCTGGCTTTGGGCTGATTCTCTCCGTGATGATCTCTCGTCGGCTGTTGCCGTTGCTGAAATGTCCGAGCCTATGAAACTCTTTTTCTATGGTTGGGGCGACGACGATGACACCACTTTTCAGGTTCAGATGCCTTCTGGCTCTTTTGGCAAAGTCATACTCGAATATACAATGTGTGGCTGGAATAAGGGTCCTGCTGATTGGGATATGACTACCGAAATTCGAATCAAGGATAAATCCACTGGTGAATGGTACGAATTCCAGCGTGCTTTCACCCCTTATGGTGGCAGTTTCTCAGCCAGCTGGAACAAGAAATTCTATATGGATGTCACTCATCTGCTCCCTATTCTCACTCAGTCCGGTCCTGCCGAATTCAAAGTTTTTTATTGCGGATGGGATGCAACTGAGACTAAGGCTCATGCTTTCAGCATGAAATTCTATTTCTTCGATGGTGCAAATCGCTATGGTGCGAATATTCTCTCTTGCCAGAAGGTTTACGACTCTTTCCTCAGTGGCAACAATGGTTATCGTGCTTGGGCTTATGGTATCGACACTGCGTCAATCGAGGCTCCTAATCGTCTTGGCGAGCGTAGTATCGTTCTCCCTGAAGGCACCAAGCGTGCTCTACTCCGTGTCTGCATAACTGGTCATGGTCAGGAGAAATCTACTGTCGATAACTATAAAGGCTATTTCCCTGGTCGCAAGAAGAAACCTATCAACCCTGCCGAGTTCGACGAGAACTGGTACAAAATCAAGATTAATGGCGAAGTTATGCCTATCGTCGGTCATGTCTGGGAACTCAACAGCAAGGGCAAGAACTATAAGCAGGCTGGTACATACCAGTACGACCGTGCAGGCTGGGGTCCTGGCAAGCCTGGCAATGCCCAGTATTGGATTATCAGGGACATCCCCGAGAGCCGCGAAATCAAAATAGACCTCGACCTCGACGAATATGTTTCCGACCGTACCAAGCCTAATGCTGAATATGTTGCTAATTATTATGTGATGGCGGACATCTTTGCTTTGGATAAATAATGTTACTTACAATCAATATATGAAGAAATTTAAAGAATATAAATCCCTCGACCTTTCGGCTCTCAACCGTGAGGTCTTGGAGATGTGGGATAGCGAGGACTTGTTCCACCGCAGTGTTGACGAGCGTGAAGGTTGCCCATCTTTCGTTTTCTACGAGGGTCCTCCTTCTGCCAACGGTATGCCAGGCATTCATCATGTCATGGCGCGTACCATCAAGGATACTTTCTGTCGTTATAAAACAATGTGTGGCTATCAGGTGCGTCGCAAGGCTGGCTGGGACACTCATGGACTTCCTGTCGAACTCGGTGTCGAGAAGCGTCTCGGTATCACAAAGGAAGATATCGGTTCAAAGGTCTCTGTTGATGAATACAATGCCGCTTGCCGTTCCGACGTGATGAAATACACCAAGGAGTGGACCGACCTCACACACCGCATGGGTTATTGGGTTGACCTCGAGCATCCTTACATCACCTACGACAATAAATACATCGAAACCCTCTGGTGGCTTCTCAAGCAGTTGTATAACAAAGGTTTGCTCTATAAAGGCTATACCATTCAGCCATATTCTCCTGCTGCCGGCACAGGTCTCTCCACGCACGAGCTCAACCAGCCTGGTTGCTATCGCGACGTGAAGGATACCACCTGCACAGCCCAGTTCCGTGTCAAAGGTGGACTCAAGGCATTCCCCGACCTCAAAGGTGACACTTTCATACTCGCCTGGACCACCACACCTTGGACTCTCCCTTCCAACACCGCCCTCTGCGTAGGCCCTAAGATAGAATATGTTGTTGTCGATTCCTTCAATCCATATACTGGCATTCGTGCTAACTATGTGATTGGTAAGCCTTTGTTGAATAACTATTTCAACCCTAAGGGCGCAGAGCTCTCGATGGACGACTATCGTCCTGGCGACAAGGTTGTCCCTTACCGTATTCTTGGCGAATGTATGGGTCCTGACCTTGTCGGCACTGAGTATCATCAGCTTATTCCATGGGTCAACCCTGGCGAAGGTGCTTTCCGTGTCATTCCTGGCGATTATGTCACCACCGACGATGGTACTGGCATTGTCCATATTGCTCCTACTTTTGGTGCTGACGATGCTTTTGTTGCCAAGAAGGCGGGTGTTCCTGGTCTGGTCATGACCACTGCACGTGGCGAACATCGTCCAATGGTTGATTTTAAGGGACGTTTCTTCCTTATCGACGAGCTTGACCCTGAGTTTGTCAGCAGCCATGTCGATGTCGCTGAGTATTCCAAATGGGCTGGACGTTTCGTCAAGAATGCTTTTGACCCTGCGTTGACTGACGACGACGAGACTCTTGATGTCTCCATCTGTCTTGACCTTAAGGCTACAAACCGTGTCTTCAAGATTGAGAAACACGTCCATAACTATCCTCACTGCTGGCGTACCGACAAGCCCGTTCTCTATTATCCTCTCGACAGCTGGTTCATACGTACCACTGCCTGCCGCGAGGAGATGATGCGTCTTAACGAGACCATCAACTGGAAACCTCAATCTACCGGTACGGGCCGTTTCGGCAAGTGGCTTGAGAATCTTCAGGACTGGAACCTCAGCCGTAGCCGCTACTGGGGCACTCCGCTCCCTATCTGGCGTTCTGAGGACGGCGAGGAGAAATGTATCGGTTCGTGCGAGGAGCTTATGGCTGAGATTGATAAATCCATCAAGGCAGGCTTCATGACGTCCAATCCTTGGCCTCGCTTCAAGGTTGGCGATATGAGCGATGCAAACTACGATCCTTCGGTCATCGACCTCCACCGTCCTTATGTTGACAGTATAATCCTTGTCTCTGATTCGGGCAAGCCTATGAAGCGCGAACTTGACCTCATTGATGTCTGGTTCGACTCAGGCTCAATGCCTTACGCACAGTGCCACTATCCATTCGAGAACAAGGAGAGAATCGATTCCGGAAGTGTATTCCCTGCCGACTTCATTTCTGAGGGCGTTGACCAGACTCGTGGCTGGTTCTTCACCCTTCATGCCATTGGCACTATGGTCTTCGGTTCTGTCGCTTACCGCAATGTCATTTCCAACGGTCTTGTCCTCGACAAGTTCGGCGAGAAGATGAGCAAGCGCAAGGGCAATACCGTCGATCCTTTCCAGACGATTGATAAATTCGGTTCCGACCCTCTCCGTTGGTATATGATGACCAATTCGTCGCCTTGGGAGAACCTCAAGTTCGATGTCGAGGGTGTTGACGAGGTTCGTCGAAAATTCTTCGGCACATTATATAATACCTATTCTTTCTTTGCACTCTATGCCAATGTCGATGGCTTCACTGCCGATGCCCCTGAGGTTGAGGTCAGCCGTCGTCCGGAAATTGACCGTTGGATTCTCTCTCTCCTCAACTCGCTCGTTCGCGACTGCCGTGAATATTACGACAGTTACGAGCCTACCCGTGCCGGTCGTGCCATTCAGGATTTCGTTGGCGAGAACCTCTCCAACTGGTATGTCCGTCTCAACCGCAAACGCTATTGGGGTGGCGAGATGAACGACGATAAGCTCTCTGCCTATCAGACTCTCTACACCTGTCTCCTGACTGTTTCGCGTCTCATGGCACCTATTGCGCCATTCTTTGCCGACCGTCTCTATCGCGACCTCACCTGTGCTGCCGGTTCTGTCCATCTTGCATCTTTCCCTGAGGTCAATGCTGCTCTCATCGACCGCAACCTTGAGGAGTGTATGCAGCTCGCCCAGCAGTCGTCGTCCATGATACTTGCGCTGCGTCGCAAGGCTGAGAAGAAGGTGCGTCAGCCTCTTGCTAAGGCGGTAATTCCTGTCCACGACCGTAAGGTTAAGGAGCAGCTTCTCTATATTGCCGACCTCGTCCGTGGCGAAGTCAATGTCAAGGAATTGCTCATTGTCGATGCTGCCGACTCCGAAATACGTCTTGTCAAGAAGATTAAGCCTAATTTCAAGGTTCTCGGCAAGAAGTTCGGCAAGCAGATGAAGGAGATAGCCGCAGCCGTTGCTGCTATGCAACAGACCGACATTGCGTTGTTCGAGACCTCTGGCGTTTGCGACCTCACTCTCCCTTCGGGTGTTGTCCGTCTTGAGGCTTCTGATGTCGAGATTACCACCGAGGATATGCCAGGTTGGCTCGTTGCAAATGAGGGTGCGCTGACCATTGCGCTCGACGTTACCGTCACCGACGAGCTCCGGGAGGAGGGTATTGCCCGCGAACTTGTCAACCGCGTCCAGAATATCCGTAAGTCCAGTGGTTTCGAGATAACTGACAAGATTGACCTTCTCATCGAGCGTAACCCTGAGGTCGATTCCTCGGTTGCTCGTTTCTCCGACTATATCGCATCTCAGGTGCTCGCCCGTTCTATAGCTTCGGTCGATTCACTTCCTGCTGATGCTGTCGAGCTCGACTTCGAGGAGTTCACTGTCCGTGTCTCTGTCTCTAAGTAATGATTTGGGCTGAAAAATCCCCAAATCTCACTTTTGTCTACTACTCCAAAATATTGTTTCTTTGTAAACATATTGGTACACTAATAAAAAGGCTGACCAAAACGGTCAGCCTTTTTATTAGTATTGTCAGTTCTTTTTCCATTTCATCACTGCGAGCAGGAATGCGAGCAGTGCGAGA
>JAKSNT010000011.1 GCA_024399575.1 Paludibacteraceae bacterium | reverse complement strand
GACACGACAGGCTTTCGACAGGTCTGTGAACTTTTTCTGAAAATGCTGACACCTGCCTAAATTCAACAGTCATTTCCCTGATTTCATAGACACATCCACTATGACCTACGTTCTATCTATCAATGAAAATGTATGAAATGACGTGTACATTGAAGTTTGTACATGCCATTTGACGTTTCGTACAGTACGACGCAAAACGCTTTGCTACTATACATAATATGCCTACCTTTGCAGCGTCAAACTAAAAAAAACAAATGCTTTATGAAAAAAATTTCTTCTTCAGTCGTTAATGTATGCAATTTCATCAAACGACACAAAAGTCTTTTCATCGTTCTTCTGGTCATAATTATGGTGCCTCTGTCCTATTTAGGTCTTCGCTGCTACTTTTGCAATATAAGTACTGATGAGTACGATTATTGCGAACGACGGATTGGTAGGAACGGTCTGATTTACAACGATTGCCATGGTTATATCAAGACCTCCAAGACAGGCAAGAAACTCATTACCGGCATCGAGTGGATTAGAGATGATGGAGACTCAATCTGTGTGCTTGCCAAAGACTTCAGGCGTGCATACGTAAACCTCAACACGGGCAAACTGATTACAGACTTAGCTTACGACAAGGCGTGGGTGTTCTGCAACGGCGTGGGTGTAATGACACGTGGCGACAGTCTCTATGTGTTCGACCGTTCGGGCAAGCGTGTCAACAGAAAACCTTTCTACTACGACGACGAGTACGAAATGGTGTTCCATGACGGAGTGTTGGTGGTTCACGATGATGCCGACCATATTGGTGTGATTGATACCAAATGCCAATGGATTTTCCCTCCAGTCTATGATGAACTGGAATACGATGCCGACCATAAACTCTGTTCAGTCCGCAAAGGTGAAAAGCGCATGGTCTTCAACAGTGACATGGATACAATACTTTGTGGCGAATGGAAAAAAGTCTCAATCTCCTATTCTGCAGGCATAGTGGTCACCGAGACAAACGGAGTTGAACGGCTTTTCGACTACGAAGGCAAACTGCTGTGCGACGTGGTGTATAGCGACATTGAGACTCTTACCTACAATACAGGTCGTACCGACTCTGACGACGACTACATCTACGAGGATTGCAACTGCCTGATCTATTCCAACTATAGTGGCAAGAAGGGACTGATGGACCGTGAGTACAACATACTGACTCCTCCTATATATTCTGAAATAACTGCCAAGTCGCGCCATATCCTTTTCGCCACGTTCAGCGACAGTTGGTACAACGAGGTCGGCACACTCATCGACGACCGTGGACATCAGATACGTTGATGCTCAACCCAATAGTTAATCTAAATTTCTTTTAACCATATACACCCATCCTGCGAAGACTATGCAGGGTGGGTGTATGATTTTCATATTCCGTGAACCTCAACCATGCTCCTGCCTTCGCCACAGCGGCGGACAACTATCTGGGTCGGGATCCTCTCTGCAAGTTCGCTGCGGTGGGAAATTATCCCGACACGGCGGTTGCTCTGGCCAGCAATCTCCTGAAGGGTCTCAAGGGTCTGCATGACAGAGTCCAACGTGTTCTCGTCCAGTGTGCCGAATCCCTCGTCGATGAAAAGGATATTGACGTTCATGCCTGGAGCGTTGAGCGACGAGAGGGCAAGCGAGAGGGCAAGCGACACCATGAACCGTTCGCCTCCCGAAAGCACGGTGACACTGCGTATCTGGTTCTTGTTGTAACGATCCTCGACCAATATCGACAACTGCTCGTCGGTCTCGCTGCAGGTCAGCGCATAGCGGTCGGTTATCTTGCCGAGATAGATGTTGGCATTGTTCAGCAGCGGACGGAGAACGTAGGTCTGGACAAGAGTGCGGAACCTTGTGCCGCCAAAATGACTGTTGAGACACTCCCATTTGCGGTAACGCTGTTCTGCTTCTGCTTCACGGATAACCGCCTCATGCAGCCGCTGCTCGTTCTGTCGGTTGGTGCTTATCCTGCCGTTGATGGCTCCTATGCTGCCTGCAACTTCGGTAATGCTGACGGCAATACGTTTGTTCTCTTCTTCAAGATTTGTCCTATAATCGGCTGTTTTGACTGATAATGGACGGCACTTTTCTATTTTGGTGGTATATTCGCTGATAATATCACGATTGTTGTTCAATTTTCCATTATTTTCGCCTGTCCTTCGAATGAACTCTGTCCATAGGAAATTCATATCCTCATGCTCGTACTGAATTGCCTCTGCCGGCTGTCGCCAGTCGGGATGAATCTCGCAAATGCGTTCGCTGTATGCGCTGAACGACAAGACTTCATTTTGGTCACGTTCAGCCTTTTGAGAACGCACTCTGTGTTCATCCAGTCTTCGGAGATATTCTTCGGCATCTTGCTGCAACTTGTTGCGTGTCTGTTCAATGGATTGGCACCATTCGGGATAGTAATTGCCAAGCATAGTCTCTATGGTATCGCCAAGCATCTTCACATCTGTCTCGTATTGACTGATTGTTTGCTTTATATTGCTGATGGATAAATCGTTGTTGTCTTTTTTGTGCTTCGCTTCGCTGCTCAGTCTTTCAGCTTCGGAATGTACCTTGTCATACATTTGCTTCTCTCGCATAAGCCTGTTTATTTCGTCTTGCATTGCTTCCGCCTTGGATTGCAGGTCGTTGTACAAGTTGATTTCTGATTTTGTCTTTGCGCTCAGCAGCTCTATTTCCTCCTTGCTCTCTATTCCAACTGTCTCGGCATCAGATTTCAACTGTTGCTTCAGTTTCTCGTTATTATCTTCGTCGCGCTTAAGCGTTTCTATGTTTGCACTATACAAACCGTTTGCCTTGCTGAATGCGTTGTTTGCATCTTGCTGACGGCTGAAAGCAGTGTCGCGTCTTGCTTTTGCCTCACGCTCACGTTCAATCCATGGAGCAACCATACAGCCAAAATCTTTTTCCATCTCGTGCCTGTCAATCAGCTGGCCACACAATGGACATCTATCCACTTCACTCTCAATGAGTTTATTCCTCAGATTAACTATCACTTCATCCACTCCTGCCTTGACTGTGGTCAGCGTGTTGCGAACTGTCTCATATTCATGTTCGGCAGAGTTGAATTCACGGTCTGCGGCTTCTTTCTCCGTTTTTAACTGACTGACTATCTCCTTGTTGTCCTGTACTTTTACTGTCAGCGCATTAATATTGCGTTGATTTCCGTTTATCATGTCAATAGTGTTGCGCAGTTCGTTGAGTTTAGCCTGTCTGTCGTGTGCGTCTTTCAGTTTGTCGGCTATTCCCTGTGGGTTGAGTTGCTCGCGTTCGCTGACAGCCTTGTCAATCTCAGCCTGCATTGCCTTGGCATCGTTTGCCGTCTTGCTTGCCGTTTTCTGGCTGTTCTCAACTTCCTGCAGTAGGGTAGGGGTTTGCCGTTCGAGTGCTTCCAACTCATTTTTTGCCTTGGAAATGTTCATTTGGCTCTTTATCAAATTATCCATAAGAAGGCATGCCTCCCCATGTTTTTCGAATAAAGCAACCATATTCGCACGGCTTTCGAGCCATTCTGCATCTTTAAGTAGTTCCTGTTCCTGCTCTGCCAGACATTTCTGACGGAAACTTAGGTCGCAGAGTAGTGTGGTGAAGAACGGCTGCAGTTTGTGCTCCTGATATGCAACTGCATCGCGAATTCCTGCTTCAGCCTTGTCGATTTCGGCAAACCATCCGAGTATCTCGTCGTTAGCCTTGCGTTGCTGTTCCAATCCGGCATGGCGTTTCCTGCATTCGTCCAGTTCGCAGTATAGTCGTTCAATCTCTTCCTGGCTGATGGTGTGGCTACGTTCGTCAGCCACCTCTTTCTGAGCCATCTCGAACGCCTTTCGGTATCTGGTGGTGATTTCGCTGATTACGGCACCATACCGGCTGAATATAGCTGTATCGGTCAACTGCTCAAGTATCAGTTCCTTCTCTTTGCGGTCGCCTGTCAGAAATGCAGCAAATTCGCCTTGTGCCAGCATCGCCATTCTCGAAAACTGCTCGAAACTCAGTCCTATGGCACTGGCTATAGGTTCTCCATCTTTTCCAACCCTGACCCAATCATCATTCTCACGTTTTGCTTCCCACTTTGGTGCACAGTGCTTTATAGGTCTCAACCCAGTGGTCTTGTCGGTTTTGCCTATCATCATTCCGAGAGTCAGTCTTGCGTGGCAGTCTATGCCGTCGTTCCCTTCGAAAACCACCTCTGAATAGCATTCGTCCTTTGCCGAGATTCCGAGACGTGTGTATTGCTCAATCTTGTATATTCCTACATTCTCGCCCTCGGTGTTGGTGTATTCCGCATTATAACTGCCGACAGCATAATTCTTTATCCTCGGTGTTGTCTTGTACAAGGCAAGCGATATGCAGTCGAGCAGGGTGGATTTGCCAGCACCTGTCTCGCCAGCTATCAGGAACATTTCAGCTCCTTTAAGGTCACGTTCGAAATCGATGTCGGCACTTGTCACCGAAGCAATGTTGCGTATATGCAATTCCTTTATCTTCATGGCGTTATTCGTATAATACTCGTTTTACCTCATCAAACATCTCGCGTATCTCGTCAGCCTCAAGGCCTTCGTAGCTGTCTATGGTCTTGGCTATGAACTGCATAGGGTCAGTCATCTGCTGAAGTTCAGCCACTTCGAACGTAGGTTTAGCCTCCTCCTCATTCACCATTTTACCAGTCCATTCAATCTTTGGATTGTAGCGCAACGTGCCTTCAGCCACCTCCTTGATCTCATATATCCGCTGGTTGAAGTCTGCAGGCAGATAGGTGCTGTAACTCATTCGCAATCTAAAATATCCGCTATAGCCATCGGCTGCAAGACGTTGCACTTCGGCAACAGCCTCGTCGGCATCTGTGAATGAACTACCGTTATTAGGTAAGACATGGAAATGCAGCAACTCGTCAATGCGCAACTGTCTGATATTCACTTCACCACCATGACGATCAATCTCGACTAAGCTCACCGTGTGCGGATATTGCTCATCGCAACTGACGTGAAGTGCTGACCCTGAATACCTTATAACGGGGGTAGGGTAGTGCGCTTCCTCCTTCATGCAATCTTCCTGATGGCCGATGGTCTGAGGTTTATGAATATGTCCAAGTGCTACATAATCAGCACCTTTTCCGAAATATTCGACATCAGTGGTCCTGAGTGTCCCGATCTCGAAGTTGTGTCCTGTGACATCAGAGCCTGTGACTGCTACATGTCCCATCACGACTACAGGCTTAAGTGATTTGTTTTCCTCGTCGATGATGTCAAGCATTGCCTGTATCTGGTTGTTGCTACTGCTTGAATAATAGGGTATTGCGATAATATAGCCATTTTCCAGCCTGACTATGTACTTTTCCAAAACGTCACGCTCTGCCAGAGCTGAAGGAGGTGTTCCGATAAGCGTGGTTTCAGCAATTTCCCAAATGGAGCTGTCTGCCTGGATACGTGATGCAGAATCGTGATTTCCAGCTGTTATTACTATGTGCATTGACGGACAGACACGTCTGATGCTGACAAAAGCATCGGTGAAAAATTTTCGTGTAGCTGCCGATGGCTGCTGGATGTCAAAGACATCACCGCTGACAATAAGAGCGTCAGGCTGCTCGTCAATGCACCATTTCTCAAGTTGTCGGAAGAAATGGCGATGCTCATCAACCCTGTCGTAATTCTGGTAGATCAGTTGTCCGAGATGAAGGTCTGCTGTATGTATTATCTTCATGTACGTTTTGTATTATATCATTTTGAAATATCTTCAATTTATCATAATACTGATTATAAAAATTTTTTTAATCATTTAAATATTTTAATCAAAATCATATATTCATAAGCCAAAACTCGAATATATGAAAGAAAAAACAAAAATATTGAATGCTGTATATCAATACTTTAAATAAATAAATATTCCGACTGCAAAACTAATTATTTTTTCATCTCACACCAAATGTTTGAACAGATATTTTTTATAAAAAATATCTCTGGCAAATTTTGAATAAACAAAATATTTGTATTAAATTTGCAAATTAAATAATAAGTATTGTTTAATATGAATAACTGATTGATTATGAAAAAGAAAATTATCATCATTTCTACTGTGGCTGTTATTCTGGCTGCTGCTTTTGCTTTTTGGTTTAGTTTTTATTTTGTATTTGCCGAGGGAATCAAGGCAGGCGAACTCAATTACATAACTTATAAAGGATATATTTTCAAAACCTATGAAGGCAAACTGATTCAGTCGGGTTTCAAAGGTGGAAAAAGTGCATCAGGGGCTTCAGTGATACAGAGTTATGAATTTAAATTCTCGGTTGAAGATGAACAGGTGGCTGATTCGCTGATGCATTGTTCAGGGCGAAATGTGCAACTTCATTATCGTGAATACAAAAACCCTATAATGTGGCGCGGTGTATCGGAGTTTGTCGTAGACAGCATTGTTTCAATAGATTGAAAATAAATATTTTGCTATATGGAAAGTAAGTATGTGCCTCAGGAAATTGAGGCTAAATGGTACGAGTATTGGATTGAAAACCACCTGTTCTGCAGCAAGCCTGACGGACGAAAACCTTATACAGTAGTAATTCCACCGCCTAATGTGACAGGTGTTCTTCACATGGGTCACATGTTGAACAACACAATTCAGGATATTCTTGTCCGCCGTGCACGCATGTGCGGATTCAATACCTGCTGGGTGCCTGGCACCGACCATGCCTCAATAGCCACAGAAGCAAAGGTAGTAGGTCGTCTCGCCGAACAGGGCATAAAGAAAACAGACCTTTCGCGCGACGAGTTCCTGAAACATGCATGGGACTGGACTGACGAACATGGCGGCATCATCCTTAAGCAGTTACGCAAACTCGGTGCTTCATGCGACTGGGATCGCACTGCTTTCACAATGGACGAAAAACGTTCGAAATCTGTCATAAAAGTATTCTGTGACCTCTATGACAAGGGTCTGATCTACCGTGGAGTACGTATGGTGAATTGGGATCCCAAAGCACTCACTGCACTATCCGACGAGGAGGTCATCTACCGTGAACAGAAGAGCAAGCTATACTATCTTCGCTATAAAGTAGTAGGCAGAGAGGATTTCGCCATTGTAGCCACAACCCGACCTGAAACCATTATGGGTGATACAGCAATGTGCATCAACCCTAACGATGCAAAAAATACCAAGTTCAAGGGTTGCCATGTGATTGTCCCTCTCGTCGGCCGTGAGATTCCTGTCATTGAGGACGAATATGTTGAGATGGATTTCGGTACAGGCTGCCTGAAAGTAACTCCAGCTCACGACGTGAACGACTATATGCTCGGCGAAAAGCATAATCTGCAAAGCATCAATATATTCAACGATGACGCTACAATATCAGAAGCGGCAGGAATGTATGTCGGGATGGACCGTTTCGCTGTCCGCGAACAGATTATCAGGGATCTTCAGGCTGCAGGATTGATTGAGAAAATCGAGGATTACGACAACAAGGTGGGTTTCTCCGAACGTACGAACGTGCCTATCGAGCCTAAACTTTCAATGCAGTGGTTCCTAAAGATGGAACATCTTGCAGCAATAGCCCTTCCTCCTGTGATGAACGATGAAATCAGATTCTATCCTGCAAAATACAAGAACACCTATCGCCACTGGCTTGAGAACATCAAAGACTGGTGCATCAGTCGCCAGCTTTGGTGGGGACACAGAATTCCAGCCTATTATCTCCCTGAAGGTGGCTATGTAGTTGCTGAAAATGCAGAAAAGGCTCTTGAACTCGCAATAGCAAAGAGCGACAACAAAGATTTGAAAATCACCGATCTCCGTCAAGACGATGATTGCCTTGATACTTGGTTTTCGTCATGGTTATGGCCTATTTCCCTCTTCGATGGCATCAACAATCCTGGCAACAAAGAGATAGAGTACTACTACCCTACTGCCGACCTTGTCACTGGTCCGGATATTATCTTCTTCTGGGTTGCCCGCATGATCATGGCTGGCTATGAATATCGTGGAATGATGCCTTTCAATAATGTTTATTTCACAGGTATCGTTCGCGATAAACTGGGTCGTAAAATGAGCAAATCGCTCGGAAATTCGCCTGATCCTCTGATGCTTATTGATAAATATGGGGCTGATGGCGTTCGCATGGGCATGATGCTCTCGGCTCCAGCAGGTAATGATATCCTGTTCGACGAGTCGCTTTGCGAACAGGGTCGTAACTTCAACAACAAGATATGGAATGCTCTCCGCCTAATCAAAGGCTGGGAAGTGAAAGATATAGAACAGCCCGAAAGTTCGAAGATTGCCATCCGCTGGATGAACGAGAAAATTAATGAGACTGCTGCCAGTCTGGCTGACGATTTTTCTAAATACCGCATCAGCGAAGCGTTGATGACTGTATATAAATTGTTCTGGGACGAATTCTCGTCATGGTATCTTGAAATGATAAAGCCTGCTTATCAGGCTCCTATCGACAGCGCAACATACGAGCGCACAATAGAATTCTTTGAGCAGCTGATGCTCATGCTTCATCCGTTCATGCCTTTCATTACAGAGGAGATATGGCACGAGCTTGCCCCTCGCAAGGATGGTGAGAGCATAATGGTGCAGCACTACCCTACTGCCGAAGGTTTCGACAAGGCGATTGTGAATGATTTCGAAGTTGTCAAGTCGGTCGTTGCCGGCGTACGAACGATCCGTCTGCAGAAGAACATCGCAAACAAGGAGTCGCTCGAACTGCTGATAACCAAGGGCAGTCACAATGCCGCTTACAATTCAGTTATCGTTAAGATGTGCAACCTCAGCAGTATAAGCAACGGTTCGGCAGATGCAACTGCCGTATCGTTCCTTGTAGGTACTACCGAATATGCTGTTCCGCTTGGCAATCAAGTAGATGTGGATGTTGAGATCAAGAAAGCCGAGGAGGAAATCAAGTATCTCGAAGGATTCCTCGTTTCAGTCATGAAGAAACTGGGCAACGAAAAGTTCGTGGCTAATGCCAAACCAGAAGTCGTAGAAAACGAACGTAAGAAAAAGGCTGATGCCGAGAGCAAGATTGAGGTTCTACGTGCCAAACTAAATGCTTTTGGAAAATGAAAAGAATGATTTCACCTTCGCTGTTGTCAGCTGACTTCGGCAACCTTGGACACGACATAGACCTCATCAACCAGAGTGATGCCGATTGGCTGCATCTCGACGTGATGGATGGAGTGTTCGTACCTAACATATCGTTTGGGTTTCCTGTAATCAAATATGTGAATAAACTTTGTTGCAAGCCTCTCGATGTACATCTCATGATTGTGGATCCTGACAGGTTCGTGAACGAAGTACGCGACAACGGTGCTGCAATAATGAACGTGCATTACGAGGCTTGCACACACCTCCACCGCACAGTCCAAAATATCCACAATGCAGGCATGAAGGCTGGCGTGACTCTCAACCCACATACCCCTGTCGAGGTTCTTCGCGACATCGTAGGCGACCTTGACCTGGTGCTCCTAATGTCGGTCAATCCAGGTTTCGGCGGTCAGAAGTTCATTGAACATACGTATGACAAGCTTGTCCGCTTGCGCAGACTGGTTGACGAGTCTTGCTCGAAGACGCTGATTCAGATTGACGGTGGTGTGAATGCGGAAAATGCTCCGAGGCTCTATGAACTCGGTGCTGACTGCCTCGTGGCTGGAAACGCCGTATTCAAAGGTGGCGAAATAATCAACAACATAAAATCAATCAAAGGTTTATGACGGTAACCATCAAAGAAGTGACAACAGCAAAGCAAGGCAAAATTTTCGTACGCTTTGCAAACAAGATGTACAAGGATTGCAAGTATTATACCCCTTGTCTCGAAATGGATGACTTCAACACGTTTTCGTATAAGAACAATCCAGCTCTCGAACATTCAGAGTTCGCCCGTTTCCTTGCTTACAACGAGAACGGTGATGTGGTTGGCCGAATCTGCGGCATTATCAATCGTATAGCAAACGAGAAATGGGGACGCAAGACCTGCCGTTTCGGATGGTTTGACTTTGTTGACGATTTCACCGTCTCTGAAGCATTGATGAATAAAGTTGCGGAATGGGGAAAATCAAAAGGTATGGAATATCTGAACGGACCTGTTGGTTTCACAGATTTTGACCATGAGGGACTGCTGCTTGAAGGTTATGAATACGTTGCTCCGATGGCTTCGCTCTATAACTTTCCTTATTACGTACAGCACTACGAACACCTCGGGTTCACGAAGGAGGCTGACTGGATTGAACTACAAGTGTTTATTCCAAAGCAGATTCCTGAACGTTTTGTGAAATTGTCAAGACTGATTATGGAAAAATATCATCTCCGTATTGATAAAGTTCGTTCAGCCAAAGAGTTGCAACGCAAATACGGTATGACCTATTTCGATGTGCTCGACAGTGCATACCAGAAACTGTATAATTTCCAGCCTCTGACGCAACGCCAGAAGGACTACTATTCGCGAATGTATTTTCCTCTCCTGAACTTCGATTTTGTATGCATCATTGTCAACGAAAATGATGAGATTGTAGGTGTGGGACTCGGAATGCCTGACATCTCGAAGGAACTGAAAGAGGAGAACGGAAAGATGTTCCCATTCGGCTGGCTTAAATACTACCGTGCAATGAAGTCAAAACATATTGATGTGTTCAATCTTCTCCTCATTGGTGTGCGCGAAGACTATCAGGACAAGGGTGTCAATGCTCTCTTCTTCTACGACCTAATCCCTTATTTCATAAAATATGGAGTAAAATATGCCGAAACGACCTCAATGCTTGAAACCAATTTCAAAGTTGTAAAATCTTTCCAAAGTAATTTTGAATGCAAGCAGCACAAACGTCGTCGCGCATTCATCCGCGAAATATGAAATATACACATTTATTTATATAGTAAGGGCAGGTTCTGAATGATTCGGAACCTGCCCTTACTATATAAACAATGTGTCTTTTATTTCTTGGCTCTTACCGAAGCAAATATCAAATACGATATAAGGACAACATACATAACGATACCAAGTATTTTAGCTGTCTGACTTTGTGCCCATGCTGTCTGATAGAGGTCGGCACCTGCAAACTTGATAGCAGCAGCAACGACACCCATCAATGCTCCGCCGGCGATGAATCCAGAAGCAATGAGAGTACCACGTTCCATACGTGCATTATTGACTTCAGCGTCCTTTGAACGCGTTGAAACAAACCAACTTACTATACCGCCGACGAGCAACGGAAGGTTCAGGTGCAGAGGAATGAACATACCGAGAGCAAATGGCAATACAGGGACTCCGAGGAAGTTTAGTATCAAAGCGAGTATTGCACCTACTCCATATAGCAGCCAAGGTGCTCCCTGCCCCATCATGAGAGGTTCAATCACTGCAGCCATTGCGTTGGCTTGTGGAGCAACGAGAGCATTTTCGCCAGAGAAGCCGTATGTTTTGTTCAACACGAGAATTACGCCACCGACAGTAGCGGCCGAAACCAGTGCTCCGAGGAATTTAAATGTCTCCTGCTTTGCCGGCGTAGTGCCAAGCCAATATCCTATCTTCAAATCAGTTATGAATCCTCCAGCTGTCGATAGCGCCGTACATACGACACCACCGATAACCATTGCTGCCACCATTCCTGATGTGCCCTTCAGACCCACTGCCACAAGAATAACAGATGCAAGAATGAGCGTCATGAGCGTCATTCCAGATACTGGGTTGCTGCCGACAACTGCTGTGGCATTTGCTGCAACTGTCGTGAACAGGAATGCAATCACTGTAACGACAACCCATGCTATGAATGCTTGGAAGAAGTTGTGGATTACGCCTAACCAGAAGAAGAGCAGCACTATGATGAGTGCCGATACAATGGCTATTATGACATTCTTCATCGAGATGTCGCGCTGGGTTCTCGGAAGAGATTCAGTATTGCCTTTGCCCTTGCTGAACTCGTTGACAGCCAGTCCGGCAGCCTGCTTGATGACTCCCCAAGACTTGATTATTCCAAGAATGCCTGCCATTGCTATTGCCCCGATACCTATGTTGCGTGCGTAATTTGTGAATATGAATTGAGGATCCATCTCGCTGAGCATCATCGAATCAACAGTCGTCATACCCAAAAGTGGTATGATGATGAACCAGATGAACAATGAACCTGCACAGATTATCATGCTGTATTTCAATCCGATGATGAATCCAAGACCGAGAGTCGCAGCAGAGATATTGATTGACAATTGCATCTTCAGTTTGGTGGCGATAGCCTCGCCCCAGGTTGTCATCCTCGTTGACAGGATTTCACTCCATGCCCCGAAAGTAGAGATTGCAAAGTCGTATAGACCGCCTATTGCCCCTGCTATCAACAGAGGTTTAGCCTGATCTCCGCCCTTTTCTCCAGATATCAGCACCTGTGTTGTTGCAGTTGCTTCAGGAAAAGGATATTTGCCATGCATGTCGCTTACAAAATATTTCCTGAATGGTATAAGAAACAGGATTCCAAGTATTCCACCCAGAAGCGAACTGAGGAATACCTGAAAGAAATCAACCGTAATCTCAGGATACTTGTCCTGAAGAATATAAAGTGCAGGCAATGTGAATATAGCACCAGCAACTATCACTCCAGAAGCAGAGCCTATAGACTGGATGATGATGTTCTCGCCAAGGGCATTCTTGCGTTTTGTAGCCGATGAAAGTCCGACTGCAATAATTGCAATAGGTATTGCAGCCTCAAACACCTGACCTACCTTCAATCCGAGATAAGCAGCTGCTGCCGAGAATATCACCGCCATCACAAGACCGAGTGAAACAGAGTATGCACTCACCTCAGGCACTGCCTTGGTGGCTGGCATCACTGGTTCGTACTTCTCGCCTGGCTTCAACTCGCGTGCTGCATTTTCGGGTAACGAAATGTTTTTCTTTTCTTCCATATAAATAATTTTATGTTTTTTGTGTTCAATATCAAAAGCCGACATCTCCATTTCCACCGGCGTTCAGCATCTCGTCGTAGTTGCTGTACTGGTCGTTGTTGGTTCGCGAACCAATTATCATGTCTTTCATGTCAGGCATTGGCGGCATCTCGTTGTCGCTGTTGCTGAGGAACTGTGCAAATTCCTTCCTAAACCTGAGGTTTATGTCTTCGGTCGAACCGTTACGGTGTTTGGCAATCAGCAACTGAGCCACCCCGCGAAGGTCTGTTCCGTCGGTGTCCTGATATATCTTGTAATACTCTGGACGGTGGATGAATGCCACGATATCGGCATCCTGTTCGATGGCTCCTGACTCACGAAGGTCAGCCAACTGTGGCTTTCTGCCCTCTATGGCATTGGCAGCATCGCGTTTCTCGGTGTTACGGTTCAACTGCGAAAGGGCAATAATCGGTATCTTCAACTCCTTGGCAAGACCTTTCAGCGAACGTGAAATGAGGCTGACCTCGCCCTCGCGTGAGAAAAAGTTCATGCCCTGTGCGTTCATCAACTGCAGGTAATCTATGAATATTATCTTTATGCCATGGTCAGAAACCAATCGCATAGCCTTTGTCCTGAATTCCAGCACAGAGAGTTGAGGAGTTTCGTCTAGATAGATTGGAGCACCCTGCAATGCGTTTCTGCCTGCATCAAGCCGCATCCACTCTTCTTTCGTCAATTGTCCGCTCTTGATCTTGTCACCTGGAATGCGGCACACATTTATTATGAGACGGTTCACAAGCTGAACCATGCTCATTTCCAATGAAAACATCGCGCAAGGTATTCTCTCAATAGTGCCGTTAGAACTTCGTACCCCATCCACGGCAATGTTCTTTATCATCGAAAGTACGAAAGCAGTCTTACCCATGGCAGGACGGGCGGCGATGATGATGAGGTCGGATTTCTGCCAGCCGAAAGTCACACGATCCACTTCTGGAAAACCTGATGACACACCACTCAGACCTTCTTTCTGCTTGCTTGCCTCACGAATTCGATCGATGGCTTCAGTTATTACTGGGTCAATCTGTTGTACATCTTGCTTGATGTTTTGTCTACTGATTTGGAACACCTGTCCCTGTGTGTCCTGAATGAGATCCTCGACATCAGTCTTTTCGTCGAAAGCACGATCCTGAGTTTCAACAGCAATACGGATAAGCTCTCTTGCCAAATATTTCTGTGTCACAATCTTGGCATAGTACTCCAAATGAGACACGCTGCTTACATTGTTGGTCAGTTCGGCAATGTACTCCACACCACCAGCGTCCTCCAGTTCACCATTCTGTTTCAGCTGATTAATAACCGTAATAGAATCCACAGGCATTTTGTTTGAGAACAACTGCATTATGGCGGAATAGATTTTCTCGTTACGGGTATCATAGAAATATTCTGCCATCAGCGATGAGGATATAGCTGACACAGCATCTTTGTTAATCATCATCGTTCCTATAATCCCAGCTTCCATGTCAAGCGCCTGTGGTTGCACGTTGCCGAAATTAATCTGACGAATATCAAGCTTTTCCTTTTTTTTCTTAGTTGTTACTGCCATAAGAATCTTCACTTGTTTTTTTCAGCTGCAAAGGTAATGGAAATTCCCGATATGAACAAATTTTTCACTATTATTTCATTAACACAATATTCAACAATATCATGTGAAATAATAATTGAAAAAAAAATTGAAAAAGTGCTTGTATATCAAATAAATTTCGTAACTTTGCAGCCGATTTCCGAGACAGGTCTATTCCTGTCTTCAACATAATGTCTAACCCATTAATTAAAACAAAAACGATTATGGACAAAACAATTATTCCTCAAGAAGATTTTGATTGGGAGGGCTATGCAAATGGCGCTACACAATCTCAGGAGGAAAAACAACAGCAGTCTGATCTCTATGCAGGCACCCTTAACCAAGTTAAGGAAAAAGACGTCGTAATGGGACGTGTGATTTCAATCAACAAGCGCGAAGTTGTAGTGAACATCGGCTTCAAATCGGATGGCATCATCCCTATGAGCGAGTTCCGTTACAATCCAGACCTTAAGGTTGGTGACGAGGTTGAGGTCCTCATCAAGAGTCAGGAAGATAAAAAAGGTCAGCTTATCCTTTCTCACAAAGAAGCACGCAACAGCCGTTCTTGGGAACGTGTCAATCAGGCTCTCGAAAACAACGAGATTATCAAAGGTTATATCAAATGCCGTACCAAAGGCGGTATGATTGTAGACGTTTTCGGCATCGAGGCATTCCTTCCAGGTTCGCAGATTGATGTTAAACCTATTCGCGACTACGACGTTTATGTAGATCAGACTATGGAATTCAAGGTTGTCAAAATCAATCAGGAATTCAAGAACGTTGTTGTTTCGCACAAGGCTCTTATTGAAGCTGAAATCGAGCAACAGAAACTCGAAATCCTTTCTAAACTTGAGAAGGGTCAGGTGCTCGAAGGTGTTGTCAAGAATATCACTTCATACGGTGCATTTGTTGATCTCGGTGGCGTAGATGGTCTTATCCATATCACAGACCTCTCTTGGGGTCGTGTAAACCACCCAGAAGAGATCGTACAACTCGACCAGAAGATAAACGTCGTTATCCTTGACTACGATAGTGACTCTGCACGCACACGCGTTGCACTCGGTCTCAAGCAACTTACCCCTCACCCATGGGATGCTCTTGATCCTAACCTCAAGGTTGGCGACCATGTCAAAGGTAAAGTAGTTGTCATGGCTGACTATGGGGCATTCGTTGAAATCATACCAGGCGTTGAGGGTCTCATACACGTAAGCGAAATGAGCTGGAGCCAACACCTCCGTGTCGCACAGGACTTCCTCAAGGTTGGCGATGAGGTTGAGGCTGTTATCCTTACACTCGACCGTAACGAACGCAAGATGTCGCTCGGCATCAAGCAACTCAAGGCTGACCCATGGGAGAACATCGACACTAAATATGCTGTTGGTAGCAAGCACACTGCACGTGTACGCAACTTTACTAACTTCGGTGTATTCGTTGAGATTGAAGAAGGTATTGACGGACTTATCCATATCAGCGATCTCAGTTGGACAAAGAAAATCAAACACCCATCAGAGTTCACTCAGATTGGTGCAGAAATTGAGGTTGTAGTTCTCGAAATAGATAAGGAAAATCGTCGTCTCAGCCTCGGTCACAAGCAACTTGAAGAAAATCCTTGGGACGTATTCGAGACTATCTTCACTCCTGACAGCATTCATGAGGGTACTATCATTGAGATGCTTGACAAGGGAGCGGTTGTATCTCTCCAGTATGGTGTGGAAGGTTTCGCTACTCCTAAACACCTTGTAAAAGAGGACGGTACTACTGCAAAACTCGATGAGAAACTGAACTTCAAGGTTATCGAATTCAACAAAGATGCTAAACGCATAATACTTTCGCACAGTCGCATTCATGAAGATACTGCAAAGAAGGCTGAAGCTGCCGAAAATAAGACTAAAAAAGAACCAAAGGTTGAGCAGACTCCAATGGAAAAGACTACCCTTGGTGACATCCAGGCTCTTTCTGCCCTCAAGGACGACATGATTGCTGAAGCTAAGGAGAAACTTGATGCAAAAGAAAAGAATAAATAACTTATAAGATTATTTTCATAATTTGATAAGGATTTGTTAAGGGATTGGTTCTTCAGAATCAATCCCTTTGTTCATATTGATAATCGTAATTCTGTTTTTCAAGGACTGATGTCATTAATGTTTCGCTACCCCCCCCACACACACTCCCCTTTTTTTTCATACTCCACAAAAAAATGCTGAGGCTGAAAGAGAGGAATGACATTATAATCTGCTGCAAATCAAATGTCATGATAATATTGTGGAAAAATGGCGAAATATATATGCCCAAAAATTTCCTTAGATATAAAAAAAGTTGTAATTTTGCATCAGAATTTTTTGTACTATGAAAAAAGTTTGTCATGTTACTAGTGTCCATTCATCAAAGGATGACCGTATCTTTCATAAGGAATGTCTCTCGCTGGCAAAAGAATATGAGGTGTATTTGATAGCACCAAATGTCAGTGAAGAGGTTGACGGTGATGTACATATCCTTGGGGTGCCATTGCCAGAAGGACGGTTCAGTAAGTTGTTCGCATTAGGTGCCGTTTACAGAAAGGCTCTTGAAGTTGATGCTTCGGTTTATCATTTTCATGACCCTGAACTTATGTTTATAGGCTTAAAACTCAAGCGTAAAGGAAAGAAAATAATTTTCGATTCACATGAAGATGTACCACAGCAGATATTCACAAAGGAATATTTGCCGTCGTGGACAAAGAAGCCACTTTCGTTGCTGTATGCAGCAATCGAGAGATGTTGCCTGAAACATTATGATGCACTGATTTCGGTGACTCCATCGATTGTCGAACGGCTTGAAACAATCAATTCCAACACGATAATGGTGACGAATTATCCATCAATAAGGGATATGACGGTCAGCCGGCACAATGCCAGCGCAGATACGGATTATGTATGTTTCGCCGGCGGTGTAAGTCAGCAGTATCTGCACGAATACATACTTGATGCACTGAGATATACTAAAGTCCGTTATCTTCTTGCCGGTCCAGCATATCCATCATATTTCGAGAGACTCAAATCTCATGAGATGTGGAACCGTGTTGATTATATTGGTGTTGTAGGTCACGATAAAGTCAGCGAAATATACCAGAAGGCAAAAGTAGGACTTGTGCTGCTGGACTATTCGCCAAATGTAGGTTATCATCGAGGTACGCTGGGGGTGGTGAAGATGTTCGAATACATGATGGCTGGCATACCAATGGTGGCTACAGATTTCGATCTTTGGAAAGAAATAGTTGAGGGAAACGGATGCGGACTCTGCGTTGACCCTCACGATGTAAAAGCCGTTGCAGATGCAATAAACTTCTACATTGACAATCCCGACAAGGCACGCGAAGCAGGAGAGCGGGGAAGGAAAGCAGTTATGGAAAAATACAACTGGAGCAAGCAGGAAGAAACACTTCTCGGTCTGTACAGACAACTGACTGATTAGAACCTTGCAAATACAATAATTGAAATGATTAAAGTCATTGTATCACACGATGTTGACCATCTATATACTGGAGACCACTGGAAACACGATCTGATACTGGAGAAGTTTCTCGTCAGAAGCTTTATACAGTTGTTCAGAAGAGAAATTACGTTCAAGGTCTTTCTCAAGAGACTTCCGTATGTCTTCAGAAAGAGAATGTGCCGGATACCTGAAATACTTGCATTCGACAAAATGCATTCCATTCCTTCATCGTTTTTCTTCGGAACAGGCAACATATTGGGTATGTCCTATTCTCCAGAACAGGCAAAGCCATGGGTGCAGTATGTAGCTGATAATGGGTTTGATGTAGGTGTACATGCTGCCGTAATATCTGATTTCCAGAGCATGAAGAAGGAATTTGAACGTTTTAGGCAATTTAGGATACAGGAAAGATTTGGCGTGCGTGTCCATTACGTCAGATATGATGATTCCACTTTCACCAACATGGCTGAAATAGGTTACAAATTCGACACGTCAGAGTTTTGTAAGGAAAAGATAACCCTCACGCAGCCATATCCTGTAAAAGCTGCTAACGGAAATATCATGTGGGAATTTCCGCTGCATGTGATGGACGGATATGTCATCGAGAAAAATGCACACGATGCAAAGAAATTGGTGCTGGATGCTCTCGATGAGGCTGAACGTAATGATAATGTAAGATATTTCACATTCCTGTTCCATGATATATATTTCGACGAACATATCTACCCTATCTGGATAGATTTCTATAAATGGTTCATCGGTATATGTGAAGAAAGAAAACTGCCATTCATTTCGTATGATGATGCAATAAAAGAGATTTTACATAATGACTGAAAAGCAATCAACATATACAAATAGCATTTTCGAGCAGATATGGTGGCTCGAAGCAGTTGCTCCAGATACCAAATGGGATGAAGTGCTTATACGCAGGGGTGATAAAGTTGTTGCCCGCATGGCAAGACCAAAGTCTGGCGCTTTCGTCATTCCTCACATGACGCAGACAATTGGGTATTGGCTTGACAATGAGTATTTAAGTAAAGACGTTTTCAAAAACGAACAGAAAAAGATAGTTTCAGAACTTATCTCGTCCCTGCCTGAGAATGTCCATATCAGTCTGGCTCCGGAAAATGATTACTATCTACCATTTTTGTGGGCAGGCTTTACGGTCAGACCTTATGCTACTTACAGAATAAACAGTCTAAGCAATACAGATGACATATACTCTTCGTTCGCAAACGTAGTAAAAAAGAATATCAAGTCTGCCATGAACAAGGTTAATGTCGTTGAAAGCGCAGACATCTCGTTGCTGCATGAATTGATGGAAAAGACATTTAAGCTACAGAACCGTAAATATCCATATACATTTGATTTTTTCAAACATCTGTACGACACATGCGTAGAACATGATGCTGCAAAACTTCTGTATGCTATTGACGATGTTGGAAATATACATTCGGGTGTTCTTTTTGTATATGACGAAAATGTCTGCTACTACTTAATCGCAGGAACCGACCCAAAATACAGAAGCAGCGGTGCAAATAGCCTGCTTATTTGGGAAGGAATCAAGTTCGCTTCCACTCATTCGAAATGCTTTGACTTTGAAGGCTCAATGATTGAGGGTGTTGAAAATTTCTTCAGACAGTTCGGAGGAGAAATGTCTGTATATTACGATGTATATCGTCAAGGCATAGTCCAAGATATATTCAACGTAATAAAGCCAAAGATAAAAAAGCTACTGCAATACAAATGACTTTTTCATAGTTTTCCAGTCATCATATTTTCCTGGAAATGTTGAAAATCACACCGACCCCTGTTCACCATTTCTGATTTTTTCGCGTATTTCGGTCGATGAGATGTCGAACATTGGTGCTCCATCAAGCCAAACCATTTGCGGAAATTTAGTTCTGTCGGACGTAATTCCACAATGTCGGGGATAGACGAATATCCTGTAGTTGGCAAGTATTTCTTGCCAGTCACGCCATTTGTCGAATATGTTGTAGTTATCCTCGCCTATGAGTATGCTGAATTGATGTTCTGGATATTGTGCAGAAAGGTGACGAAGCGTGTTGACTGTATAGTTTGGTTGCGGAAGGTGGAATTCGGTATCGACGGCTTTTGTGTTAGGAATTGAGCGGATTGCATCATTTACATATCTAAAACGCAGATTGTCATCCCAAAGGTCGCTTTTCTGCTTGAGTGGGTTGTGTGGTGAAACTACAAACCAGAGTTGTTCGCAATCGGTATTGGCTAACACATATTGTGCCAGACTGGTATGACCATAGTGAATTGGATTGAATGAACCGAAAAATAATATTATTCGCATAGTAGGAAGTTGTTTATTATGTTTTCTGTTTCGGAAATTGCCTGTTCAAGTATGTTATTCACTATAATATGGTCGAACTGGTCAGCATAACTGATTTCAAGTTGTGCCTTTGAGATGCGTTTCTCTATCTGTTGCTCAGTTTCTGTTCCTCGATTGTGAAGTCGGCGGCTGAGTTCTTCTACCGACGGTGGCATGATAAACATAGAAATAGCCTGATTGCCATATTGCCGTTTTACATTTATGGCACCCTTGACATCAATGTCGAAGATGACATTGCGACCTGCATTGAGACGGCTTTCCACTTCTGAACGAAGCGTGCCATAAAACTGGTCTTTATAGACCTCTTCATATTCTATAAATTCTCCATTATCGATTTTGTCACGGAACTGTTCAGGTGTCAGAAAGTGATATTCTATGCCATCCTGTTCAGTTCCACGAGGTTGACGACTTGTGGCAGAAACAGAGAATTCAAATTGCATACCACGTTCGCGTAAAGCATTTATTATCGTACTCTTTCCGCAACCAGATGGCGCTGAAAATATTATCAGTTTACCTTTTTTCATATTGTGTTGATTCTAAATAGTCTCTTAGTATTATTGTGGCACTGATTTGGTCGATTAGTGCCTTATTTTGTCTTGCTTTCTTGCTGATGCCGCTATCAATCATTGTCTGGAACGCTAATTTACTTGTGAAACGTTCGTCATGTCTGATTATTTCTATGTGTGGGTATTTTTGTGATATTACATTTGTAAATTCATCTATTTTACTAATTATTGCAGCTGGTTTGTTTTGTAGTGTCTTGGGATATCCTATAATAAGCTTATCAACTTTTTCATTTGTAAAATACTGTTCGAGGAATTTTAGTAATTCGCTAGTTTTTACAGTAGTTAATCCATTTGCTATTATACATAAAGGGTCAGTTACTGCTATTCCACTTCGCTTTTCTCCGTAGTCAATTGCTATTAATCTTGCCATGAGTTACATCTTTTACATTTGTAAATTTAGTTTCCATTTGTTGAATATTGCTGTTTCGTATTGTGTATTGTATTTCGCATGTTTCTTGTTGTATCTGCTGAATAATGTTTGCATTGAGTTCCTTGAGTGTACGCATCACGTAGCTCATTTGTTGATACCCGAAACGAACATAGTATTGTGTCTCAATTACCTTTTCGACCACTTCAGCATTTTCTATAGCATTGGCAGCAGCAGACTTGTAAGCTGTTATGAGTCCGCTGGTTCCTAATAATATTCCGCCGAAATACCGCACCACCACTATCAGCAGGTTGGTGAGTTCGTTGCTGTTAATCTGTCCTAGTATAGGTCTGCCTGCCGTTCCTGATGGTTCTCCATCGTCATTTACTCTGAATTCAGTCCGTTCTGCTCCGAGCATATAGGCATAACAAATATGCCGAGCATCGTAATATTTCTTACGTATGTCGGCAACTATCTTCATGGCTTGTTCAGCTGTATCAACATGAAAGACAAAGGATAAGAACTTACTGCCTTTGTCTTTGTATAATCCTTCAGCTGGAGTCTCTATTGTCCTGTATGTATCCAAAATCTAATTCCTGTAATATACCCTTCTCACTCTAGGCGATATGCCAGCGAGTACTTCGTAAGTTATTGTGCCAAGCGTGTTTGCAATGTCGGTAATTGAATGTGTGTCGTCAAATATGACAACCTTGTCGCCTACATTGACATTGATTCCTGTGACATCTACCATCATAAGATCCATACAGATATTTCCAATTGTCCTGACAGGTCTGTCATTGATATATACACATCCTGTACCGTTGCCGAGCCTTCGGTCTATTCCGTCGGCATACCCTAACGGAAGCAATGCTATCGTCTTGTCCTCTTGACAGATACCTTTGCGGCTATACCCTACTGTCTCGCCAGCATGGACAACTTTCAGCTGCATGACCTTAGTAGAAAGCGAACATACATTACGTAGTTTGTCGGTGTTGCAGCAATTGTGTCCCCAAAGTCCTATACCAAGTCGCACCATATCAAACTGGTATTCACTATATCGCTCAATACCAGCAGTATTCAGTATGTGTCTGATGATTTTATGCTCGAACGAAGATTGTATATATGAACTGTTCTTATCAAACAATGCTATCTGCTGCCTTGTGAATTGTTCCATATCAGGATTGAATTCATCAGCTGCAGCGAGATGCGAAAAGACTGATCTAACCTTGACGGCATTCTGATTGTGCAATATCGAAACCAGCAACGGAAGTTCTTCCGCCTCGAATCCTGCCCTATGCATTCCAGTATCCAACTTGATGTGAATCGGATAATCGGTGAGATTATGTCGCTTAGCCTCGCTTATCATGGCGGTGAGAAACTGGAAAGAACAAACTTCTGGTTCGAGATTGTATTTGAATAGATGATGTATTGCCGGTAACATGGGGTCGAGTACCATTATCGGTGTCTTTATTCCAGCTTGACGTATCTCGACACCTTCGTTAGTGAATGCAACAGCTATGTAATCAACTCCATAGTGTTGCAATGCCTGTGATACTTCTATCGAACCGCTGCCGTATGCCGATGCCTTCATCATGCACATTAGCATTGTTTCAGGATTAACTTTTGACCTGAAATGATCGAGGTTATGAAACAGAGCATCGAAATTTATTTCCAGGACAGTGTCATGAGCCAGTTGCTGGATATGGTTCAAAATACGCTCCGGCTCGAAATCCGGAGCGATTTTGACCAATATTGCATCTCTGTCTATAGATGACAGAAAATCGCTTTTCAGAAAGTCTGTTGTATTAAGGAAAAAACTCTTGCTTTCTATAGCAAATAAACTGGCATTGGCATAAAGGTCTGGACCTACGCATACAATCCTGTCAACTGACTGGTCTCTGATTATCTGCTGTATGTTCGCATAAAACATCTCGCATACGAGATCGTCACAGCCCTCAATATCTGATATTATGAGCGTTCGCCTTCTGTTCTGGTTGCCAGACTGCTGTTCGAGAAACCCTAATGCATGCTTTGTAAGTGACGTCAGGTCCTGATCATGGCTATCCTTTATAATCAGACAATTGTTTATTCCAGCTTCGACCTCATAACGTGGTTTCATACTTAAATGATGCTTTCTGGCAAAAGGTTATCCTTCTCGATATCGAGGAAATACTTGTAGGTACCTACTTTCAATTCATAGCATGAGTCATAGTCGCAGATAATCATTCCATTTGGATGAAGCTGCAAGGCCGAAACGGTCCACATCTGGGACACCCCACCTTCGATTGCATGCTGCAAAGCACGAGCCTTATTGTGTCCGTTTACGAGAATCACAACTTCACGTGCGTCGAGGACAGTTCCAACTCCAACGGTCAACGCTGTCTTTGGAACAAGGTTTATGTCGTTGTCGAAGAATCTGGCATTTGCAATGATTGTATCAGTCGTAAGTGTCTTTCTCCTTGTACGTGACGTAAGACTTGAACCTGGCTCGTTGAATGCGATGTGTCCGTCAGGACCGATACCTCCGAGGAAAAGGTTTATTCCGCCCATTTTTTTGATTTTCTCTTCATACTGTCTGCATTCTTCGTCAAAGTCTTCAGCATTGCCGTTCAGGATATTGACATTTTCGGCAGGTATATCTATATGAGAAAAGAAATTGTTCCACATAAAAGAATGATAGCTCTCAGGATGTGATTTAGGAATACCAATATATTCATCCATATTGAACGTGATAACATTCTTGAATGATACTATACCAGATTTGTTGAGATTAATCAGCTCTTTGTACATTCCAAGAGGTGACGAACCTGTAGGCAAACCGAGAATGAACGGATGCTCGGCAGTAGGTTTTGCATCATTGATTTTTTTTGCAACATAATTGGCAGCCCATTTTGAGACTCTGCCATAGTCTGGTTGGATAATGACCCTCATAAATTTAATTATTAGTTAGTTGTAACATTTTTGTCTATTTTGTGTATCAGCCCACGTAGTACCTGCCCTGGACCGAATTCCATGAACTCGGTCGCTCCATCGGCTATCATGTTCTGCACGCTCTTAGTCCACCTGACTGGCGATGTCAATTGAGCAATCGAATTTGTCTTGAGTTCCTCCGCTGACAAATGTGGCTTGGCATCCACATTCTGATACACAGGACATACAGGAACATTGTATTGTGTTGCTGCAATTGCAACCTCAAGTTCTTTGCGAGCTGGCTCCATAAGAGGAGAATGGAATGCTCCCCCGACAGGCAATTTGATGGCACGTTTTGCACCAGCCTCTTTGAGCAATGCACATGCCTCGTCTATTGCCTCACTTGTACCTGAAATCACTAATTGTCCTGGACAGTTGTAGTTTGCAGGAACTACAACTCCATTAATCTTGGCACATATTTCTTCGACAAGGACATCTTCAAGTCCAAGTACTGCAGCCATAGTTGATGGGTTTGACTCGCAGCATTTTTGCATAGCCATTGCACGTTTCGACACTAGACGCAAGCCATCATCAAATGATAAAGCTTTTGCAACTACAAGAGCGGAAAATTCGCCAAGCGAATGACCTGCCGTCATATCTGGAACTATGTCACCACAATTAGTCAAACATGAAATGACAGAATGAAGAAATACAGCAGGTTGTGTAACATTAGTTTTCCTCAAATCTTCGTCTGTTCCATTGAACATGATGTCGGTTATTCTGAATCCAAGTATATCGTTGGCTAATTCAAACATATTGTGTGCCAACTCGTTCGATTCGTACAAATCTTTGCCCATGCCAGTGAATTGGGCACCTTGACCAGGAAATACAAAAGCTTTCATATAATATTTTTTTTTCGGCTGCAAATATACAAATTTTATTGGAACGTACAAAATGTCTTGGATAATTTTTTCAAATTATTTACAAAATGTGTGTTTGAGATAATAATAATACATTCATTTATTTCAAATTAATTTTTTATGTTTGCATAATAATATAAATATATGGATGTAACTATGTTTACATTTGTAAAATATAGTTACATCCATATATTTATATAACTTGATATTTATAAGATTGAATATTTAGGCTGGTATTTAGAATTGAGCAACTTTATGCGGTAATATATCATCTTCAGGACACGCGTTGCATCAGCGTCTTCGTTATTAATCTCGTATGCCTTTTCCATATATGGAACAGCCATCATATACTTTTCAAGTCGTTCATCATTCTTGGCTTTCAAGATATTCTGGTCATTGATTTTCAAACTAGCCTCGAAGATTGCCTCTCCCATTGAGTAATATACCTCACCGATATTGTAATTGGCATTTGAATAATCAGGATCGAGTTCGACAGCTTTCATAAAATATGACAAAGCTTTCTCCAACAAATCATCGTTTCTATACATTGTACCTAGCACATTGTAAAGTTGAGGAGTAGGATTATTCTGAATGGCAATATTCAGATAATTGATTGCCTCTTCTTTCTGATTTTTCTCGGTATAATAAATAATGAGGTTGTTGATAAGATATTCTGATTGTGGGTATAATGCAGAACCATCTTTCAGTGTTTTAATATAATTTGCTGTATCTTTGAGATTATCGTATGCACCGGCAATAAACTCGTATGCAGCTTGCTCATTGTAACCTGAACCTTTCAGTTTTGAGAATTGTTTGATTACCTCATTGTACATCTCTCCGTTATATGCAAATCTTCCAGCCCAATATACATATCCATAATATGTGTTGTTTTTTCTGAGCGAAGTGTCGTTTGCAACTACTTTTGGATCAACCAACATCAAAGGCAAATCAAGCATACTGACATGCTTATCCATTGTACTATATGCACTTGCCCAATTCTGATTGTTCTGCATTTCAACGCTATAGTTTACGAGCAATCCATATTTATATATTTTTATCATCGACTCCTGAATCTTTTTGCCGTAAACTGGTTTTACTTTGCCTTTTGCATCTGGTTGGAGATCAAGGTTGTATGCTTTTACATAATTGTCGTAAGCTTTCAAAGCATCAATTCCTGCATTAATCCAATCCTGGGTATTTGCCGAAGCCATAGCTGATTTTTCATAGACATATCCGGCTGTCCATACCGTTTTAGCTTGTCCTCTTGTACTTTCATCCAGCAAAGCAGCTTCTATCAAAGCTTTAGCTTCATCATAATTCGGATTTTCCTCTGCCTCAACAAAACTTTTTGCTTTGCTGACATTGGCTTTCTGTGCAAGACTCACGATGCTGACCAATGCAACGGCGAACAAAATAATAAATCTTTTCATAACTTATTTGTTTTAATTTAATATTTGACTTTTTAAATACCTGAGAATAATTTTACAATTGCTCTGGCGGAATATCTCCAGAAATTATTTCACTGTTGTCTGATTCCTCTTGTTCAGGTTCTGAATCTACTACGCATACAGAAGCAATTTCGTCATTGCGTTTACCGAGATTAATTAATTTGACGCCCTGCGAAGCCCTTCCTATTACGCTCAAGGCAGACACTTCGAGCCTCAGAACGATTCCTGATTTATTGATTATCATCAAATCGTTGCCGTCGTTCACATCCTTTATTGAAACGAGTCTTCCTGTCTTCTCGGTAATGTTGATTGTCTTGACACCTTTTCCTCCACGATTAGTAATTCTGTATGAATCAATGTCGGAACGCTTGCCATATCCAAGCTCACTAACAACAAGAATATTGTCCTGCGAATTCATTGGCATTGTTATCATACCAACTACTTCGTCATCTCCTTCGTCAAGCGTCATTCCACGAACACCAGTTGCTGTACGCCCCATCACCCTGACATTTTGTTCATTAAATCTAATGGCACGTCCATTTCTGTTTGCAAGGATGATTTCATCATTTCCACTTGTCAAACGCACCTCAACTACCCTATCATCTTCGCGTATGGTTATTGCGTTGATGCCGTTTTGACGAGGCCGGGAGTATTCGCTGAGACATGTTTTCTTGACTATGCCATTCTTCGTGCAGAATACTAAATAATGTGACTGGTTGAACTCCATATTCTCCAACTGTTTAACCCAAATGAATGCATTAATCTGGTCATTGGAATCAATATTTAGTACATTCTGTATTGCACGTCCTTTGCTTGTCTTATTCCCTTCTGGAATGTCATATACTTTCATCCAGTAGCACTTTCCACGCTGTGTGAAGAACATCATAGTAGCATGCATGGAAGCCATATATATGTGTTCGATGAAGTCCTCATCGCGCGAACTGCTTCCTTTTGAACCCATACCACCCCTATTCTGCGCTTTAAACTCAGCCAAGGGCGTACGTTTAATGTATCCCATGTGTGAAATGGTAATTACCATGTCATCATCTGCATAGAAGTCTTCAGGGTTGAATTCCTCGCTCGAATATATTATTTGTGTACGACGCTTGTCTCCATATTTCTCCTTGAGTTCGATGGTCTCGTCTTTGATTATCTGCATCCTGCGTTCCACATGAGCCAAGATATCTTCCAAATCAGCAATGCGTTTCATCAAATCATCGTACTCGGCACGAAGTTTATCCTGCTCCATTCCTGTCAACTGACGAAGTTTCATCTCGACTATGTACTGAGCCTGACGCTCGTTGAGGTCGAATCTTGCCATCAGTCTTTGCTTAGCCTCGTCAGGTGTTGCAGACGACCTGATTATCTGTATAGCCTCATCCAAGGCATTGAGAATCCTGATACATCCTTCAAGTAGCTCTGCACGTTCCTGTGCTTTTTTCAATTCGAAAGCTGTCCTGCGTGTCACTACTTCAAGTCTGTGCTCTACGAAAAGTTGTATCAAGTCTTTAATATTCAATAATTTTGGCCTTCCTTTTACAAGCGCTATATTGTTTACACTGAACGAGGATTGTAGAGCCGTCATTTTGTATAGTTTGTTGAGAACAACCGATGCGTTTGCATCTTTCTTGATATCAACTACAATACGCATACCATGACGATCTGATTCGTCGTTTACATTTGCAATACCTTCAACTTTCTTGTCTATAGCAAGTTCAGCTATTGAGCTGATCAATTCAGCACGATTGACCATGTACGGAATTTCAGTAATTATAATTTTGTCATGAGTCTTATCATTGCTTTCAATTTCAGCTTTTGAACGTATCACAATTCTTCCACGACCTGTCTCAAAAGCCTCCTTAACACCTGCATAGCCATAAATGAAGCCACCTGTTGGAAAATCAGGAGCCAGGACGTAATGCATAATTCCAGCTACATCTATTTCTGGATTATCAATGTACGCCACTATTGCATCTGCCACTTCCGACAAGTTATGTGGAGCCATGTTTGTAGCCATACCGACTGCAATACCTTGCGAACCATTTACAAGAAGATTTGGCAATCTGGTAGGTAGCACCTGAGGCTCTCTGGTAGTCTCGTCAAAGTTCGGATCGAAATCAACCGTATCCTTTTCTATGTCTTTCAACATCTCCTCTGCTATCTTCTGGAGACGAGCTTCGGTATAACGCATGGCTGCAGGGCCATCGCCATCAATCGAGCCAAAGTTACCCTGAGGTTCGACTAGGGGGTATCTTAACGACCAATCCTGCGCCATTCGCACTAATGTCATGTATATTGACAAGTCTCCATGTGGGTGATATTTACCCATGACCTCACCGACAATACGAGCAGACTTCTTATATGGCTTGTCGTTCGTATTACCCAATTCATTCATCCCATACAAGACCCTTCTGTGCACAGGCTTGAAACCATCTCTGACATCCGGCAACGCACGCGAAACAATAACTGACATTGAATAGTCAATGTAAGCCTGCTTCATCTCATCTTCCACATTTATGTGAATGATGTGTTCATCTCTGTCTAACATAATTCTCAATTATTTTGTTTCACGGTGTAAAGTTACGACTTATTCATGACATACAAAAATAAAATGTGGCTTAAATTTCAACTTTAAGCCACATATACGATACTTTTAACATTTAGACTGTCAAATATTAACAATATTACATATTTGTTATAATTCAATTTTTATTCAGTGTTTCATAAGTCTCATCATTATACATAATGACAATCTGCGAAATCTTTTTCTTTACTTGTTCTGGCTGCGAAACCATCATGACAGGTTTATATACAACAGGTTCTGATTCTTTTAATTCAGTGCCATTTGCAGTACTGCCATTGACTGTACTGTGTTCAGAAGCCATATAAGTTGCAGCTCTTTCCTCAACTACAGATGTACCGTTTTCATCAATGGAAAGTTCTTGATCCCCAAAGTTATAATCATTTGTATTTTCTTTATTATTGCTTGATGTCACTTCTTTTTTGTTTGAAGGGTCGTTGCCTTCACCAATTGCTTGTTGTCTATCAAGAAAGGGTTTTCCTTCTCCTGTAAACAACCATTCAAGATTTACATTTTTATATTTCTCTTTAGTACGAGTCACAACCATCATAGACAAATCAGTTCTGCCGCTTTTGATGCTCGACAATACTGCTCCACTTATTTCTATGCTCTTTGCAAACTCTGTAGGGTTCTTTGACAGCATTCTTATAAGTTCAAAAAATCTTTCTTTCATTGTAAAAGTTTATTTTTATTTACGACTGCAAAGGTACTACTTTATTTTGAATCTGCAAACAAAAATCAAAAAAAAATCCATCAAAAGCCGAGTATAACCATATTTACATTCGCAACATAAAAAAACATTTCTAAATCAGCATCATACCTATTTTATATATACTCTATTCTAATTATCAGCACGTTAACTAAAAATACAAATAGCTACATAATGAATCTAAATTTTATTACATAAACAACTGATTTATAAGATAATAAAAGTAATATTCATGGCAAATAAGGTATTATTATACAAAATGTAGATAATTATATATTTTAATAATAAATATAAACATTACATATAATAATAAAAACAACTGATTTATAATTATATATACATATAAAAAAGCAAGTGTTAAACTAATAGAGTCTATTGTCTTGATTAAAATAATATCTGAGAAAAATAAATGATTAACATGATATATATAAACTCAGATACCACTATTGTGATAATATTATATTTATATATGTAAAATGCAAATGCATTTACAAATGTAAATACGTACTTTGACAAGTGAACAAAAAAAACGTCGGACTGAAAATAAATCAATCCGACTCTAATGAGTGTCAAAAAAAAGCAATTCAATATACTCTTCGAATATTATAGTCCTCTACTCTATCCATTGATTATTATTATAAAGAATAAGAACTGACTTTTTACTCTTCAGTTTTAGTTTCCTCCTCATTCAGAATAGCATCATCTACAAGGATACGTCCACAATACTCACAGACAATAATCTTCTTGCGCATTTTGATATCCAACTGCCTTTGAGGTGGAATTTTATTAAAGCAACCACCACAGGCATTTCTATCAACAGTAACAACGGCAAGGCCATTACGTGCATTCTTGCGAATTCTCTTGAATGCAATTAGAAGGCGTTCTTCGATTACTGATTCCAGTTCCTTGGCTTCCTTGATGAGTTTTTCCTCTTCTGTGCGAGTTTCCTCTATGATTTCATTCAGTTCTGCCTTCTTGTGTTCAAGGTCAATTTTTCTCTCATCCAATTTTATTTCTGCCTCTTCCTTGTCTTGTGTCTTTGCACTTATCTCGTTCGTGGCGTTCTGAATCTTCTTTTCAACATATTGAATTTCAAGTTTTTGATATTCAATTTCCTTCAAGATAGCATCGTACTCTCTGTTGTTAGCAACATTTTGACTGGCTTCTTCTTTTTTGGCAATCATCTCCTGAGCATCATGCATTTTGATCTTATTGGCAGCAATCTCCTGATTGTTATTTTTTATATCATTATTACATTTTAAGATGCGTGTCTGCAAACCAGCAATTTCATCTTCCAAGTCCTGAACTTCCAATGGCAATTCGCCACGAGTCACACGAATCTTATCAATCGATGTCAGTACTTTCTGCAATCTATACAAAGCACGTAACTTTTCTTCGACAGTTAAATCTTTAGTCTCAACGACATTTTTTTGAGTTGTAGCCATGTTATATTGTTTTTATTTTATTTTATAAGAATATGCGCAATTAACTATTAGCCAATGTTTTAATAGTAATTAATCACATTTTGTTCTTTCTCCGAAATCCGAATTGCAAAGTTAGGAAAAATTTTTGATAGTTGTTCCATAAAAATCTTTTTTGTTACATTCTCACATTCAAAATGTCCAATATCGGCTATAACAATCTCATTTTCAGCCATAAAAAATTTATGATAAGTAACATCTGCAGTGATGTATATATCTGCTTTTGCCTTTTTTGCAGTCATTATTAAGTCAGAACCGGAGCCACCACAAAGAGCGACACGGCGAATAGAACGGTTCAACAGTGCCGAATGGCGCACACATCGTGCACCAAACGTATTTTTCAACTTGTCTAAAAAATCCATTTCGTTCATTGGCTCTTTCAAGTCACCTACGCATCCGAGTCCGACTTTTTCATCCGACTGTTCTGGTTCGAGCACTCTTACATTCACGAGTTCCAACCTGTCAGCCATCTCATAATTTACTCCACCGACACATTTATCAAGATTTGTATGTGCTGCATAAAGTACTATGTCATGTTTTGCAGCCTTCATCACTACCCTCTCAATATAATTCCTGCCTGTGATTTTCTTCAAGCCTGTGAACAGCAAAGGATGATGAGATACAATCATGTTGCAACCACATTCAATCGCTTCATCCACAATGTTTTCAGTTATATCCAAAGCTATTAGGATGCCATTTATTTTCTGTTCTGGATTACCGATTTGTATGCCTGTATTATCAAAGTTTTCCTGCAATTCCGCAGGAGCAAACTGCTCAATTCTTGCTATAATCTCTGACGCTTTCATAACCGTTAAATATTTTCTGCAAAAGTAGCAAAAAAAATTGGATTATAAGAATATTTTTTTGTAATTTTGCAAATTGATTTCATACGACAAAATAACACATTATTTATATGTACAGGACACACACATGTGGCGAACTTCGTATCGCCAATTTGAATGAGCAGGTTACACTGGCAGGATGGGTCCAGCGTACCCGCAAGATGGGAGGAATGACATTTGTTGACCTCCGCGACCGCTATGGAATTACGCAACTTGTATTCAACAATGAAGTTGATGCAGACCTATGCGAACAGGCTAATCACATTGGACGTGAGTATGTCATACAGATTGATGGTGTCGTAGCTGAGCGCAGTTCGAAGAACTCGAAAATACCGACAGGCGATATTGAGATTATCGTATGCAGTCTGAATGTACTCAATACTTCAGCCATTCCTCCATTCACTATTGAAGATGAATCAGATGGCGGTGATGACATACGCATGCAGTATAGATACCTTGACCTTCGTCGTCAGTGCGTGCGCAAGAATCTTGAACTCCGTCATCGTATGGCATTTGAAGTCCGTCGTTATCTCGACTCGAAAGGTTTTCTTGAGGTAGAAACACCAGTCCTTATTAAATCCACTCCAGAGGGGGCACGCGACTTTGTCGTGCCAAGTCGCATGAACCAGGGGCAGTTCTATGCATTGCCACAGTCACCTCAGACTTTCAAGCAGTTGCTTATGGTCAGCGGATTCGACCGTTATTTCCAAATTGTGAAATGTTTCCGTGACGAAGACCTTCGTGCTGACCGTCAGCCTGAATTCACACAGATTGACTGCGAGATGTCATTCGTCGAACAGGAGGACATTCTCGAGATGTTCGAAGGAATGTCGCGTCATCTGTTCAAGACTATCAAGGGCATTGACTTGCCTAAACTTCCTCGCATAACATGGCATGATGCAATGAAATTCTATGGTTCAGACAAGCCTGATACTCGTTTCGAAATGCGCTTTGTCGAACTTATGGATGTCATGCAAGGCTATGGATTCTCTGTATTCGATGAAGCAAAATATATCGGTGGTATCTGCGCTAAAGGTGCTGCTACATACACACGCAAGCAGATTGACCAGCTCACAGAATTCGTAAAACGTTCACAAATAGGTGCAAAAGGACTAGTCTATGCACGCATCGAGGCAGATGGCAATGTCAAGTCGTCTGTTGATAAATTCTATACTCAAGATGTTCTACAGCAACTGAAGGGAGCCATGTCTGCCGAACCAGGCGACCTAATATTAATAATGTGTGGAAATGATGCCAACAAAACTCGTAAGCAGCTCTGCGAATTGCGTCTTGAGATGGGTACTCAACTTGGTCTTCGTCCAAAGGACAAATATTCATGTCTGTGGGTCGTTGACTTCCCACTTTTCGAGTGGAACGAGGAAGATCAACGTTTCTACGCAATGCACCATCCTTTCACGTCGCCCAAGCCAGAGGACATTCCTTTGCTCGACACTAATCCAGGAGCAGTACGAGCCAATGCTTATGATATGGTTATCAATGGTGTTGAGGTTGGCGGTGGTTCTATACGTATTCACGAAAGCAACCTGCAGCACAAGATGTTTGAGTTACTCGGCTTTTCCCCAGAAAAGGCAGAAGAGCAGTTCGGCTTCCTGATGAATGCGTTCAAGTTCGGTGCGCCTCCTCACGGAGGGCTGGCTTACGGACTCGACCGTTTCGTCTCTTTGTTTGCTGAACTTGATTCAATCCGCGACTGTATAGCGTTCCCAAAGAACAATGCTGGACGCGATGTCATGATAGATGCTCCTGCAGCACTTGACCAGACTCAGCTCGACGAACTTGCACTGATTGTGAAACAACACACCAACAACTGATTAAAATATGGGAAAAGTCAGAGTACGATTTGCTCCATCGCCTACTGGAGCATTGCATATAGGTGGAGTGCGCACTTGCCTCTACAACTACCTGTTTGCCAAGCAGAACGGAGGAGAACTGATATTCCGCATCGAGGATACTGACTCGACTCGCTTTGTTCCAGGAGCTGAACAGTATATTATCGAGTCATTGGAATGGCTCGGCATCAAGTTCGACGAAGGAGTCACTTATGGTGGCAATCATGGACCATATCGTCAGTCCGAACGTCGCGACATCTACAGGAAATATGTTGACCAAATACTCGAATCAGGTCATGCCTACATTGCTTTTGACACAGCAGCCGAACTTGAAGCTAAACGTAATGAAATAAAGAATTTTCAATACGATGCCACGACACGTATGCAAATGCGCAACTCGCTTACTATGTCGGCAGACGAAGTGAAACGACTCATTGACAGTGGCGAGAAATATGTGGTCCGTGCTCTCATCGAGCCAAACGAAGAGATTGTGGTTCACGATCTTATCCGTGGTGATGTGCATGTCAACAGTTCAATACTTGACGACAAGGTGCTTTACAAGTCAGCCGACAACCTGCCTACCTACCACCTTGCTAACATTGTTGATGACCATCTTATGGAAGTCACTCACGTCATCCGAGGCGAAGAATGGTTGCCCTCTGCCCCACTCCACGTTCTTCTCTACAAATACTTCGGTTGGGAAGAAAGTATGCCGCAATTTGCACATCTTGCATTGCTTCTCAAACCTGATGGCAACGGAAAGCTTTCGAAACGTGATGGTGACCGTCTCGGCTTCCCTGTATTCCCATTGGAATGGCACGACCCTAAGACAGGCGACATCTCAAGTGGCTATCGTGAAAGCGGTTACCTGCCTGAAGCAGTAATAAATTTCCTTGCGCTTTTAGGTTGGAACCCTGGCAACGACCAAGAACTCATGTCGATGGACGACCTCATCCGTCTTTTCTCGCTTGAACGCTGTTCTAAGGCAGGTGCCAAATTCGATTTCGAAAAAGGCAAATGGTTCAACAAGGAATATCTCCAGATGGCTGACAACAACCGCATTGCCCTCATGATGATGAAAGATATCGAAGCAGCGGGGGTTAAGACAGATATCTCAAAGGTCGAGAATGTGGTGAAATATATGAAAAGTCGCGTCAGCCTCATCAAGGAGCTCTGGCCACTCTGCTCATTCTTCTGGATTGCTCCTACCGAGTTCGATGAGAAAGCCGTTGCCAAACGTTGGAAACCGGAGACTCACAACATGATGACAGAGCTTAGGGAGAAAGCAGCTGCATGGGACGACTATTCCGATATTGAAGGATTCGAAGCGTATATGAAGGCATGGTGCGAAGAGAAAGGCTATGGTCTTGGCAACGTGATGAATCCATTCCGTCTGATGCTCGTTGGCGAGTTGAAGGGACCTGCAATGTTTGAACTCACTTCTGTGCTCGGCAAGGAGGAGACACTCAAACGAATAGATTATGCTTTAAGCAAGTTGCAATAACCGAAAAAAAGAAAATGCACCGATTGTTTCATGAAAATAATCGGTGCATTTTTAATATCACGATGGACTATATAAAAATCACTTTCCGCATAGAATCTGATGCCGACTACTTAAACGACATCATGATGGCTGACCTTGGCGAGATTGGGTTCGAAAGTTTCGAAGAGACCTCACGTGGATTTAATGCTTTCATACCTGCCGACATCTACGACAAAGCCAACCTACTCAGGTTTGTCAATGACTTCACAAATGACAACAACTGCAATATACAATACCGTGAAGAGACCATAGCCGACCAGAACTGGAACACAATTTGGGAACAGAATGGTTTCGAACCTATTTTCATTGATCGCCAAGTTGCCATCTACCCTACTTCAGCAAAATCCACCATACCTTCATCTGAATTCAAATACAATATCGAGTTGAACCCTGTCCAAGCATTCGGCAGTGGATATCACGACACCACCCAGATGATGATGCGGTTCATATTGAGCGAAGATTTGTACGGAAAGACGGTTCTCGATATGGGTTGTGGGACGGCTGTTCTTGCCATATTGGCACGAATGAATGGTGCGCAATATGTTGACGCAATTGATATTGACCATTGGTCAACCGAAAATGCAGTTCAGAATATTGAATTAAATCATCTTACTGATATTCAGATTGTTCTTGGAGGTGCTAATTCAATTGCTGAATTGCGAAGGAAATATGATTGCATATTTGCCAATATTAATCGCAATATTTTGCTAAACGATATAGAAAAATATGTTGCTGCACTGAAACCTGATGGAAAATTATTCATGAGTGGTTTCTACTCAGAAGACATTTTTCTTCTTGATAAGGCAGCAAATGAATTAGGAATGCAACGAACCAGCACTTGTGAAAGCAACAACTGGGTTGCGGCAGAGTATCGTTTCAGAGTCTGATTATTCAATCAGAGTTTTCAGTTCCGGACAACTGCATACCGTTTTCGTGAAGAGATGTTTTCCGTTATAGTAAAAATCGGCGGTGAAGATTTTGCCATCAGTGCGACGGAACGAATAACGTTCCATATATTGGAATGACTGTACATCGACAATCATGAAATCGGTATTCTTCGTTTTGTTTTCCAATTCCGCACGTTTTGCGACAAGGAAATCGGCAAGAGGATTTATCTGAACCTTAGGCTGAACCGTAACAGACAATCCGTCCATTGTAACGTTCACCAGTCTGTCAACGGCATTGTTCCATTGGTTGTCGGCATGACCTTTCACCCATTCATATTGCCATCCTGTTCCATACATATAGCGTAATGACACTATAAGTCCAATCAGTTCAATATGTTTCATCTCCTTCCAGCGGTCAGTCTTGATATATTGAGGAAACCATTCCTGGATGCTTTTCAAGGCATACGAACTGTCGGAATGAAACACCACACGACCTCCTCCGAGGTTGTTGACTGCCCACTGCGAAGCCTTCAGCAGAGCCATCAGTTCCATCTGGTTGTTGGTTGTGGATGTCTCGGCATGGCTTTCTTGATACAACTCTTCACCATTCTGCACGACAACGAATCCCCAAGCTCCTGGACCAGGATTGCTACGGCAACCTCCATCAGTAAATATGTCGGTCACCATGCCTGCTGCATTGAAAAGGTTATTCATAATATCAATGGCTGTTTTTCCAAGCTTTCAGTGCGCGGGCAAGTTGGTCGGGACAAGATGTACCCTTCGAACCGCATAAGATACCTTCAAGTTTAGCAATTACATCGTCCACCTTCATTCCTCGCACGAGCGAGGCAATGCCTTGAGTGTTTCCCATGCAGCCGCCTATGAACTGGACAGACATTATTACATCATTTTCAATCTCAAATTCAATCATTTGGGAGCATGTCCCCGAAGTCTGGTAACGATATTTCATGATTTGATTATTTTGCTGCAAAGGTACAAATAATTTCGTTACAAAATATCTATATTCACAAAAAAAATCTCATTTTCTCCTGCATTCTCGGATTTTCCTTAGTTTCGAGAGTCGAACTATTTCGCACAAAATCACATCATCTGATTCTTAATGGTGACACATGTGGAAAAATCCATTGCAAACCCCTTTTCAATTATATATTTTCGACAGTTTTTTGCCTTTAATGACGAGTTTATTTGTATAGGACTGATATTTCGTTGCTTACAAATTTACAAATGACGAAATTATGACGAATTTTTCCTTTGCCGTTTGATAAAAAAGTATTAACTTTGCACTCGGAAAACCAAAACATATACACAATGAAGAAAGCTTTACTGATTTTGTCTCTTGTTGTCGTTGGTGTCATTGACATCAATGCTGGTCTTTTTGTCCATACCCGCGATGAGTTTGAGGATGATTTTCCTGACCACTATCCTGGACGTATCTGCATGAAGGACGGAACCGTCAGGGATTTTCCCGCAATCCGTATATGGTACACATTAGATGACGAGATTTGGGCATGGACCAATGTCGAGGAGTTCAACAAAGTCACGATTGACGTTGACGATGTAGAATGGGTCGAAGTATGGAATGCTAAGGCACCGGACAAGAAATACCGCTGCTTCAAATACCGTCATGGACTCTACACCGGCACATACCTCATCATCAATGAAGTCAACAATTTCAGGATAATGAGCAATTACTGCTATTTCAACATAGAAGACAATGGCAATCTCAAATACCACACATATACTGTCCGCACCTACAATGGTCAGTACTATACGACAGAAACAAAAGGATTACCTTATGTATATGTCTTAAACACGCTTAAGGACAAGATTTCATGGGGTTATGGCTTCTTCGTAGAAGAGGGATTCGTGGCTCTTCCGAGCGACATAGGATTGCACGTCAAGAGTGCTGTAAAAGGTGACAAGGACCTTCAGAAGAAAGTGACCGCCATCAAGGAGGATTGGACAATGGAACTCCTAATCGACATCCTCAGCCAATATAACCCATCTAAATAACCATAGCCACCGTACCCCTCTGTTATGCAATTGCCAAATAGCCACCGTGCCCCTCAGTTCCGCTGAGTATATAAATAACCACTACAATGAAAAAGCCAATAACTACAATCGCATTGCTCGCACTCCTGTCGTTCTATGTTTCAGCCCAGAACTCGCTGAAACAAAGTGTTGGAGCCATCCGTCCCCACAACGACAAGAACACCGAATCATTTTTTCAAAATTACGCATCCATTCTCAGCCGTCAAGGTTACAAAGATGCTGCCAGATATGTCGCCACACTTGGTGGCAAGAGTTTCGGTTCATGCTTTGTGGTTCAAGGAAATGACGGACGTTTCTATGCCATTACCAACCGCCATGCGGTCGAGTTTGCCGACTCTGCCATGATTCAGTTCATCGAAGATCGCGACACTATCACTTACGATGGGCTGCAGATAAAAAAAGTGAGTGATGATCTTGACCTTGCGGCAGTGCTGTTGCCTGAAGGTGTGAATTTCACGCCTCTCCAGATATATGACAATCGTGTTGATGATGGTTCAGAGGTATTTACGGCAGGTTTTCCTGGTGTTTCGGGAAAGCCTTCATGGCAGTTCGGCAAGGGAATTGTCAGCAACAGCGAGTTTTACAACAAAATGCTTACCCACGACTCAAATCGTTGGGTGATACAGCATACGGCTCAGATTGATGCTGGCAGTTCCGGAGGTCCGCTTCTCGTTAAAGACGGTTCTGCATATAAGGTGGCAGGTGTCAACACATGGAAGGTGTCCAACCGTGACGAGATGAACCTTGCCATCAACAGCCAGGACCTCAAGCAGTTCATTGCCACACTTGACAATGCTGGCAGAGAAGGTCCCGAGCAACTTAATATGCTCTATCAGCAGATGGCGGCAGATGTCCAGAATGGCTACCGCAACATACTTCCCAACCTCTCATATACATACATGTTCTACATGACGACAACCGAGATAGACCGTTCGTTCAGCAACATGCCGAAGGTTTTGCGTGAGGATATTGACAATCTGATGAAGATAGGCCATTTCACTGAAGCATTGCGACTTCTCTCTGCCTTCAATGCTGCCAAGCAGATTGCGGAGAATTCGTTTGAGTATGAGTCGATGACTTATTCGGGAAATGAAGTAGTTCTTCATGGTGCTGGCAAGATGGAGATTGTCTTCGAATGGGAGAAGAGTGCATGGCGCATAACCAAAATAGGCAAGAACTCATCCCAGAAAAAGGTGTCAAGCAGTGCTGTCGATGCGTACGGAGTGGGCATTACGGACCGTTTGCGAGGCACGATAATGCAATTCAACGTTTCGTTCCCTGTTGCTGGAAACATTGTCCAAAATACAGGCATTGGCGCACATTTTTCGGCTGGTTGGTTTCGTAAGTTCATGACGTATGAATTACTGTTGGAATATAACAAAATGTTCACAATCAACAATATCGGAATTGGCTTCCGGTATGGCGGACATTTGCCCATACAGCTCTCGCCGCATGTGATACTATCGCCAAACCTCAAGTTCGAGTTTGGTTCTGATATGACTATTGGTGATGCCTCCAACAACTATTCGTTTTTCTTTTTCGGTGGTATTGGTGGCATCGATGCAATTTTCCGTCTCGGCAATATTGGCAAATATATGATAATAGGTGTGACATACGAACACAGAGGACTTCTGCCTATTTTCAAAAAATCCAAACTTGACAACATTGGTTATGTGGGTACCCATATCGGCTTTATATTCTAAAATGATACCTATTCGCAGAAAATGTACAATCCTTTTGGTTGCGCTTCTTTCGCTGTCTGGTTGTGGCGTTTACGAACCCCTTTCAACAGATGTGACATACACTAAGACACTGGCATACGAGGGCTCGCCATACGAACAGATGATGGATGCCTTTGCCTCCGATGCCACCAACTATCTGAAACTCTCGCGCGAGATGATGGCAGAAGGCGACTCGATAGCCAAACTCGTCGAGGATACCGTCATCGAATCAGTAGATGCCGATTCGCTCCTCAGCGTCTCGTACAGCAACATGCTCGAAGGCGATAAGATAGAGCGTTACCAGAAATCCATCGAGTATGCCAACGAGGCTCTTGTGATAGCTAAGCAGACTGGCGAACGGTCTGTCGAAAAGAAGATATACCGACAGTTATCTGATGTCTATGAGCGGCTCGACAACAAAGAATATGCTGACTATTATAAACATAAATCGGACGAGATAACCGATACTATCGCAACTGTAGTTGCAATTGTCGGTGACGGACATTGGCATGGCTGGTGGATTATATTGGTTGTGTTGCTTCTGTTCATTGCCATAACCATTTTCATAATTATTTGGAGACGGAATCATGAGGACGGCCAACGAGACCAGAACCTTGACACCAATCCTACTGATTCCGATGAACCAGACGATGTCCCAGTGCTGCTCAAAAGCAAGACGAACAACAATGCAGAACTCAAGCCAGGGCGTGTGGTCTATCTCAAGTCCGAAGGCAACTACACTACTATATATTTCCTGAACGACCGCAACCGTCTCGACTCCATTGAGATATACCAGTCGATGAGCACAGCGCTCACTACCCTATCCACTCGCGAACATTTCTTCCGCTGCCACCGCTCGTATGCCGTCAACATGCGTTACGTCACTTCATGGAACGACTTCAACGTCCAATTGACCTGCACCCAGCCAGTGCCTCTCTCCAAAACATATTTAGAGAAATTCGAAAACGCCAACATTTCAGTACATGAATCCGAATAAATAAAGCGGAATCTTGTGGTATTCAACCTTATGTTCAAACCCTATTTGGTTGCAGAAGAAGATATCCCGGGCACTTGTGCACCTCATCCATGAAAAGGTACTTTCCTCCTCTCTGATAGAACATCTTGATAGTAGGCCAAGTAAAATATTTAAAAAATTCCTTTGTCATGTCGCACATTATTAGTACCTTTGCGGTCTCAAATATTATCCGCTATGGCGACTGTGTTTTTAGAAGTAAATATGCAACAAACTCTTTGACTGGAAGCATTAAAGCAAAGGTGAATAAGCCTTGCTAATGCCAGCAGGCAAGAAAAGAACATATTGAAAAAGGCGTTTTCTGGAAGGTAATAATTGAATAATATACATCATTCCAAAAGATACTGTAATTGAACATTAAAGTTATGCAACAAGAAAACAGACCAATAAAAGTAGGATTGCTTGAACTGCTCTATGGCAGCCAGGGAACATGGTTTGTGAATCCTGACTATCAGCGTAACTATACTTGGGTGGCGAACAGGGAAGTTTAGTACATAGATGCTCAATAAAGAACAAATCCGAGAAACAATGACCACAGAAGAATTTATAGAGCTCTGTCGATGTGGCGAGACTACAAAGGTGCAATACAAGGAGTGCTTCACCACTCAGACGAAGATAGCACAAGAGATGGTGGCTTTTGCCAACACTCATGGTGGTGTTATGCTCTTTGGCGTGGAGGATAAGACTGGCAAAATGCTTGGTCTTACCTATCAGCAACTTCAGGACACAGGCTTGGAACTTGGCAATACAGCAAACGAGCAGGTGAAGCCTGCCATCTACATCGAAACGGAAACCGTAAAGGTAGATGACATGCGCTTTCTCGTCTGCTATGTCAAGGAAGGTAAAGGCAAACCCTATAAGACCAACGATGGTACAATATGGGTGAAACAAGGTCAGGACAAGCGCAGAGTGACGGATAATGCTGAGATTCTGTCATTATTTCAAGGCATAGGAGCATACAAGGCTGATAAGGAGGTGATCCCAAACACCAGCATGGCTGACCTTGAAATGTCGTATGTCAACGACTTTTTCGACCGCATCTATGGCAAACCCAAGGAGAGTTTCGGCAAACCTGTGGAAAGTCTGCTCCAAAGCCTCAGTATTCTTGGCGATGAAGGCAATGTCACCCGTGCAGGACTCCTCTTCTTCGGACAGAAACCCCAACAGCATGAACACACCTTTGTCATCAAGGCTGTAAGTTTCATAGGCAATGAAATCAGCGGTAGCGAATATCGTGATAGTCGAGACATTACTGGTACCATACCGCAGATGTTTCGCGATGGCATGTCGTTCCTCAGGGCAAATCTGCACCACCTTCAGAAGGGGCAGAACTTCAACCGTCCGGGTATCTTGGAAATCCCAGAGGTGGTGCTTGAAGAACTTCTCCAGAATGCACTTGTTCACATTGACCTCCTCGAACCTGCCTACATCCGCTTGCTCATCTTTGACAACCGTATAGAGATCATCAATCCTGGCACACTATACGGAGGGCTCACGATGGACGAGATGCTTATGGGTATCTCCAAACAACGCAATCCGCTCTTGGCAGACTTCTGTGCAAAGACGATGATTTACCGAGGTCTTGGCAGCGGCATCTTGCGCGCAATTAACGAGAACGTAAAAGTGGACTTCGAGTGTACAGGAGGTCAGTTCAAGGCAATCGTGTGGCGAATCGACAAGGACGCAGAAGAGTTGGGTGTAAATGCTTCTGGGTTGGTAATAAATGACCCAAAGTTGGGTGTAAATGATGACAGCTTGACTGTAAAGTTGGTTGTAAATGGAAAAAAGTTGACTGTAAAGGTTGGTAATAACGATGAAAAGTTGGGTGTAAAACTCAAAAGGTTGGGTGTAAATGCCGAAAAGTTGGGTGTAAACCTGACTGTAAATCGTCTCGAGATGTTGAAAATGATCCTTCAAGATCCAACAATCACGAGAATAGAGATGGCACAAGCCATAGGCATCAGCTCAACATCTATTGACAAAAATCTTGATGTAATGCGCGACAAACTCATTCGCAGAGTGGGTTCTGACAAGTCTGGTATTTGGGATGTAATACTTGAATAATGCGCAATCGCAACACGATAGAATTTCTTGGTATTTGGGAATAAAAGCGCCAGCCAAATAGCAAGAGTGCTGATTCACAGAATGTCGGGAACTTTGTCGGGAACTATACGCACCATAGAGCGCGATATTAAATTTTTACGTGAGAATGGTTTTATCGTTAAGGAAGGTAAACACAATAATGGTGTTTGGAAGGTGTTAAAATAAAAATACACCTCAAACGTGATTACATGTAACA
>JAKSNT010000010.1 GCA_024399575.1 Paludibacteraceae bacterium | reverse complement strand
AGGAAGTTTGGGTGAGTGGCTGAAACCACCAGTTTGCTAAACTGACGTACGGGTTTCCGTACCGGGGGTTCGAATCCCCCAGCTTCCGCTCGTAAGGGGATGATTTATGAAAGAAGTCATCCCTTTTTAATATTATAAATGTACGATATGAAAAGTTTTCCGAATTGCAAGATAAACATTGGGCTCAACATCGAACGGAAACGTGAGGACGGCTACCACGACATTTGTACGGCAATGTACCCTATACCACTCACCGACGAACTTGAGATCGAAGAGGCTGACAGATTCAGTTTTGAAACGAAAGGGATTAAACTGGAGGACGATGGAAAGGAAAATCTTGTGGTCAGAGCATATAGGCTCATGGAAGAGACTTACGGAATTCTACCACCTGTGAAAATCAGACTCACCAAAAACATTCCTTCAGGCGCAGGACTCGGAGGAGGTTCGGCTGACGCTGCATTCACAATAAAGATGATAAACGACATGTTCAAGATAGGAGCAACCGACGAGGAGATGGAAACAATTGCTGCAAAATTGGGAGCAGACTGCGCTTTTTTCATAAAAAACAGACCGAGAATATGCAAAGGGAAAGGAGACCTGATGAGCGACATAAAGATAGACCTCAAGGGAAAGAGACTCGTAATGGTCAAGCCTGACATCAATATTTCGACAAAAGAAGCCTACACAAAATGCAGTCCTGCACCATGGAAGAATCAATTGGAGAAATTGCTGACTGACACAGAAGTGAAAGCATGGAAAAACGAAGTGAAAAACGATTTCGAGAAGCATATATTTGCAAATCACGTAGAATTAGAGCAGATAAAGAGAGAGATGTATGAGAAAGGGGCAAGCTATGCGAGCATGTCAGGATCAGGGTCAACCATATATGGGATTTTCGAAACAAAAAGCATAACAAGCTCATTTACAAAGCATAAAACATTCATTATAGATTTATAGGCAAAAGAGGAAAAATTCTCAATAAAAAAAAATGAATTTTGTTTGCCATATAAAAAACAATTTGTAACTTTGCAGCCGAATAGGAGTGCGAAGTGCGCACTGGAGGGTTTTGAATAATAAAAACAAAAAGCAATATGAAAAAAGTATTTTTTGCAGTTGCAATAGCAGCAGCAGTATGTATGGGAATTGTATCTTGTAAGGAAGAGGCAAAGAGTTGCTACAAAATCAAGTACACAATTCCAGAACAGCCAGAGCAGAAAGATTCATTAGGCAACAAGGTGAGAGAATCGCGCCCATCAATGGATTACGAAGGCTATCGCTGGTGCTCTGACTCTGAAATAAAAGCTTCAAAAGAGGCATTGGAAAAATCGAAGTACGAAAACGTATCTTATGAAAAAGTGACTGCTGATTCCATCAAGACGCAAAGCGACTGTCTGTCAACAGTATTAATCTAATTCATAACCACACATGAAAAAAAAATTGTTTGCATTGGCAATATTAGGGGCTGTGCTTTGTGGCTTTACATCATGCGAAAAAATGAAAGAGGAAAAAGTATGTTATAAAGTCACCTATAAAGACACTGATGGTTCAGAAGTAACGAAATACATGTGGGCCTCTAAAATCAGCCTAGACAGGCTGAAAGAGTACTGGGAAACGCCAGAAGTAGGCAGGACAAATGTCAAAATCCAAAAATCCATAAAATACAAGACAATTGAGGATTGTGCAGCTGCCAATACCAATGCATAAATACGGATAACAAATTAATTAAATTAAAACCAATATTCATTATGAAAAAAGTATTTTTTGCAGTTGCAGTAGTAGCTGCAATGGGATTGAGCATGATTTCATGCGACAAAAACAAAGTTCAGTGTCACAAAGTAACATATATGGAAAAGAACCTCCAAATGACTGTTTATATGTGGGACACTCGCAACAACATTGATGCAGTTATTACCGAATGGGAAAAAATGTTCGGCAGAACAAACATAAAAGTCAGCTACGCAACAAAATACAAAACCGCACAGGATTGTATAGCAGCAAATTGATTAAAAAAACATACAGGTACATTATGAAAAAGGTATTGTTTGCAGTTGCAGTTGTAGTTGCCATGGGGCTGAGCATGATTTCATGTGATAAAGACAAAGCCACAAATGGAAAATGCTACAAAATCACTTATACCGCTGGCTTAGGCAGCATAGCAGATAGCAAAGTAGAAATATCAATGTGGCTAACAGAAGAGCAATTGGCAAAACAGAAAGAAATCTTCGTGAAAGAAGGATATACGAATATCGTGGTTGAAGATATGAACCTGAGTTCGATGACTGCATGCTATGCACTCGGTAATTTCATGAATTACTTGTATTGATTTACATATCAAATCACTCATACACGAGAGTCAGATAGATATTTATCTGACTCTCGTTTTTATAACAAGTTGAATTTCAGCAAAATCAATCAAATAAAACATTTTTAGAAAATAATTTCAAAAACATTTGGTCAATAACGAAAAAAGTCGTACCTTTGCAACCGCAAAATCAGGGTATGATTTATTTGCAAGGAGAGATGGCAGAGTGGTCGATTGCATCGGTCTTGAAAACCGACGTACTGAGAGGTACCGGGGGTTCGAATCCCTCTCTCTCCGCAAATATAATTTTTAATAACAATGAAAAAAGGGATTCATCCAGAAAGCTATCGCCCCGTAGTGTTCAAAGACATGTCGAATGACGATACATTCATCACTCGCTCGACTGTAGCTACGAAAGAAACCATCGATATCGATGGGGTAACTTATCCTTTGGTAAAACTTGAGATCTCAAGTTCTTCTCACCCATTCTACACTGGCAAGACCAAGTTGGTTGACACCGCTGGTCGCGTAGATAAGTTCCTCAGCAGATATCAGAACCGTCAAAGCCGTAACAAGAAGTAAGACTTTGCGAAAAAAGGAATAGCGAGGGGTTCGTTTCACAGCAGAAGCGAACCCCTTTACACATTATAAAATCCTTGACAGTCATGAAAACAGAAGTCATCATACTGAATTATAATGGAGTGAAATTGATGGAACACTATCTGGACAGTGTCGTAAAAAGCGTAGAAAACACCACAGACACAATGGTCACAGTGGCAGACAATGGCTCAGATGACGGATCCAAAGAATGGCTAAAGGCACACTACCCTACCGTCAGACTCATAGAATTTGAAAAGAACTGGGGATTTGCCGAAGGTTACAACAAAGCCATTACACAATCAGATGCAGAATACGTTGTACTGCTGAACTCGGATGTTGAAACTCCCATAGGATGGCTGGAACCAATGGTTGACTACATGAACAATCACAAAGAGTGTGCAGCCTGTCAACCAAAAGTGTTATCCGACAGGAAAAGAACACACTTCGAATACGCAGGAGCAGCTGGAGGATTCATTGACAGATATGGATATCCATTCTGCAGAGGCAGGGTAATGGACAATGTCGAGGAAGACAAAGGACAATACGACAATGACATCGAAGTGTTCTGGAGCACAGGGGCTTGTCTTTTAATAAGAAGAGACATATATATTGAAGTAGGAGGATTGGACTCACGATTTTTCGCCCATCAGGAGGAGATAGACCTCTGCTGGAGACTAAAGGCACGTGGATGGTCAATCAAGTGCATTGGCAAATCAACCGCATATCACCTCGGAGGAGGATCATTAGGATACGAATCGCCAAGAAAAACCTATCTGAATTTCAGAAACAACAGGTTGTTGCTGTACAAAAACCTCGATAAAAAAGAATACAGATGGGTAGCATTTGTAAGACTTTGGCTTGACCTTGTTGCAATATTGCAGATGTCAGCCAGCGGAAAAGCCGCTAATGCAAAAGCAACAATCAAAGCATTGAGAGACTTCAGAAAGATAAAACCAGAATTCGAAGCATCACGAAATGAGAACATTAGACTGAGAACGAAAAAAAATATAGAGGAGAGATTAAACTTTTTGTTGATATGGCAAGTCTATATCAACAAAAAGAAAAGATATAACGAATTAGTTAGAAAATAATCAACAAAACATTTGGCAGAATGTAGAAAAAGTTGTAACTTTGCAGCGATTTATGAATAAAAAAACCAATAAATAAATAGGATATGAAAAAAATGTTATTTATTGCTGTAGCTCTGGTTATGGCCTTGAACGTAGCAGCACAGGAAAAGCAAGTCGTAGAGTTCACTGAGAACACATACGATTTCGGAACAGTAAAAGAAGAAGACGGAAAAGTATCGCATGTGTTTACATTTACGAACATTTCGCAATCTCCAATAACAGTTACTAACGTAAAAGCATCTTGCGGATGCACAACGCCAAATTGGAGTCGCCAACCAGTCATGCCAGGAGAACAGGGCGTAGTGACAGCAACATACAGCGCAAGCGGTCGTCCAGGCAATTTCCACAAATCAATCACTGTAACCTTGAGTAATGGAACTGAAAATTTCACTGTAGTTCTTTACATCAAAGGACAAGTGACGCCAAAACAACAGAAACAATAAAAGCCACAAATCAACCGATTGGCAAATCACAATGGATAAAAAGGGGTTAGTTTTATATGCTAACCCCGATTTTGGTATATAATGACACCTAACGATTCAAAAGACATGGAACATCCAGAAAACAGCGAAGAGTACAAAGGACTTGCAGTGAACAGTGGGGTTAAGGAAGCTCCAATAATGAATCCTTATCTGAATATCAAAAAAAGGCCAAAAGCAAAGGAACTAAGCGTAGATGAATACGTTGAAGGAATATTGGCAGGCAACAGAACCATACTCAGCCGTGCAATAACACTCGCCGAAAGCAACCTCACAGAACATCAGGAAATAGCACAAAATGTCATTGAAAAGTGCCTGCCTCATGCTGGAAAATCAATCAGGGTAGGAATAACAGGAGTCCCAGGAGCTGGCAAGAGCACATTCATTGATGCACTGGGAACGTATCTCTGCAAAGACAGTCACAAACTGGCTGTGCTCGCAATCGACCCAAGCTCGGAAAAGACTAAAGGATCAATACTCGGAGACAAGACAAGGATGGAAGAGTTGTCATTAGAGAAAAATGCTTTCATTCGTCCTTCGCCATCTGCAGGGTCGCTTGGAGGAGTGGCAAGAAAGACAAGAGAATCAATCGTATTATGCGAAGCAGCTGGATTTGACACCATATTCGTGGAGACTGTCGGTGTCGGGCAAAGCGAAACTGCAATGCATTCGATGGTGGATTTTTTCCTTTTAATTCAACTTGCAGGCACAGGAGATGAATTACAGGGAATCAAACGAGGGATAATGGAAATGGCAGACGGAATAGCGATTAACAAATGTGACGGCAATAATATCGAAAAAGCACAATTGGCACAGAGACAATTCCAAAACGCATTACACCTGTTCCCAATGCCAGAATCCGGACAGACGCCAAGCGTCGTCACTTGTTCTGCATACGAGAAATTCCATATTGAAGAAGTCTGGAAAATGGTTGAAGATTACGTAGCTTTCACTACGAAAAATGGATACTTCGAGTATAAACGCAACCAACAGAGCAAATACTGGATGTATGAGACCATAAACGAACATTTGAAAAACCATTTCTATCACAATACCGAAATAGAAAAGTTGCTGACTGAGATGGAAGACAAAGTCAACCGTAACGAAATAACTTCGTTCGTTGCAGCATGGAAAGTACTTGACAAATATTTTGAAAAGATATGATGAACGTCATCAGGAAAAACATGTGCTTTCTGGTACCATGGTTTTTACTGGTATTAGTCTGTCTTGCTTTAATGATTGCAATTCCAAGAATTGACCTTCACATAATGCTGAACAGGCATCACAACGAAGAATCAGACGTATTTTTCAAATACTTCACTAACATCGGAGGCAATATACCTTGGATAGTTTGTGTGGTGATGATAATTTGGAGAATGTGGATGGGAGCATATATTGCATCAGGACAGGTATTGTCAACTCTAATAGTACAGCCTCTGAAATACGCATTCAATCACCCACGTCCGAAAGTGGTATTCGAAGAGGCAGGAGTGGTGCTTCCTACGGTGCAAGGAATAGATTTGCCAATGTGGCTAAGTTTCCCATCCGGACATTCAACTGCAATTTTTGCAATGATGTTTGCAATATGCACTTTAGTTCCGAAATGGTGGGAGAAAGTAATATGTCTCGCCATAGCTATAACTGGAGCATACTCAAGAGTATATCTATCATTCCATTTCCTAGATGACATAACTGCAGGATCAGTAATTGGAGTAGTAAGTGTATTGGCGGTAACGCCTTTTTTCAAAATAAGTAAATAGATATTATGGCAAAGAAAAAATCTGGCAAAAGCGAATTGTCAAAAGAACAGAAAAGAATATTTCTGAGATGGCTTTGGGGCTTATACTTTACTGCAGTAGTAGTAATATTCTGCATTTTTGCATTAATCAGTCTTGGGTTCATAGGATATCTTCCACCAATCGAAGAACTGCAGAACCCAAAGAACAAATACGCCTCAGAAATCATATCAAGCGACGGACAGTTGATAGGAACATTCTACACAGCCCAAGACAACCGTATCAACACACAATATAACGAGATTTCGTCCAACGTAATTAAAGCACTGATTGCAACAGAAGATGCGCGATTCATGAAACATTCAGGCATAGATGGGAAAGCGCTTATGAGAGCAATAATATTCCGCGGAATACTACATATAAAAAGTGCAGGAGGAGGTTCTACAATCACGCAGCAACTTGCAAAACAACTATTTTCGCCAAGAGCGGGAAATCTGATTGAACGTGCATTCCAGAAACCTATAGAATGGGTAATAGCTGTAAAACTCGAAAAACTGTACACAAAAGAAGAAATAATAACTATGTATCTCAACAAGTTTGATTTTTTGAACAATGCAGTAGGAATAACAACAGCAGCAAACGTATATTTTGGTTGCAATGCTGACAAATTGAATATAGAGCAGTCTGCAACACTAGTAGGAATGTGCAAGAATCCATCGTTATATAATCCAGCAAGACAAAGCAGACAAGAAGCTACACGAGAACGCAGGAATGTGGTATTCAAACAAATGGAGAAGTCAAATTACATTACGAAAGAGGAGAGAGATTCGCTAAAGCAACTACCATTAGTACTTAATTTTCACAAGGTTGACCATAAGCTCGGCATGGCACCATATTTCAGAGAATATTTAAGACGTATGCTCACCGCAAAGGAACCAGACAGAGACGACTACGCATCATGGCAACTCAAACCATATCAACAATACTACTTAGACTCGATAGAATGGGCAGACAACCCACTATATGGTTGGATAGAAAAAAATCCGAAATCAGACGGAACAAAATACGACATTTACCGCGATGGACTAAAAATATATGTAACCATAGATTCGAGAATGCAGAAATATGCAGAAGAAGCTGTAGAACAACACATGGCAACATTACAGGATAATTTCTTCAAATCGTGCAAAGGAAAAGAAAAGGCACCATTTTCCCCAAGAACAACCGATGAACAGATTGAAAAGTTTATGAACAAGGCAATGCGTCAATCAGAAAGGTGGCGCGTAATGAAAGCAAATGGAGCAAGCGAACGCGAAATAATCAAGTCATTCAACACACCAACAGACATGCTTGTATTCTCGTATAATGGTCAGATAGACACGACAATGACTCCATTAGATTCAATCAGATACAGTAAATACTTCGCACGTTGCGGCATGATGAGCATAGATCCAATGACTGGTCATGTCAAAGCATACGTTGGCGGTACTGATTTCTCTTCTTTCCAATATGACATGGTTACAGCGGGACGCCGGCAAGTTGGTTCGACCGTCAAGCCATATCTTTATAGTCTCGCAATGTCAAACGGATACTGGCCTTGCCAGACTACCATCAACCAGCCATACACATTGTACGATGAGCTCGGAAGACCTTGGACACCAAGAAACGACGACAAACGAAGAGGAGAAACCGTATCCTTAAGATGGGGATTGCAAAATTCGAGCAACTGGATTTCAGCATACGTCATGAGCTTAGTAACGCCACAGGCAATGGTAGATCTCATGCGGTCTTTCGGAATCAAAGGAGAACTTATTCCTGTAGTTTCAATATGCCTCGGACCATGCGAGGTAACCGTAGCCGAAATGGTTGATGCATACACAACATTCGCAAACAGGGGCATCAGGACAGAGCCAGTGTACGTCACTCACATAGAAGACAATATTGGCAACAGAATAGCCGAATTCACCCCTAAAACCGAAGAGGTGTTGAGCGAAGAGACAACATACAAGATGTTGGATATGCTTCAGGCAGTAGTGAACGGTGGAACAGGTTCGAGGGTAAGATATAAATTCGGTTTCAATGCGCCATGTGGAGGCAAGACTGGAACCACACAGGAAAATTCAGATGGTTGGTTCATGGGATTCACTCCTCAACTCGTAACCGGTGTATGGGTAGGATGGGAAGACAGAAGCGTTCACTTCACAAATATGGCAGAAGGTCAAGGAGCTTCAATGGCATTGCCAATATGGGCCATATACATGAACAAAGTATATAATGACCAAACTATGGATTATTCGACAGAAAAGGGATTTAATATTCCGTCATGGTTCAATCCAACGGCAGGATGTCAGCAATAACAATTTCCGAATGTAAAAGAGAGACAGCCAGCAATTTAATTTTGCTGGCTGTCTCTCTTAGAAGAATACAACAGAATTAAAGAACATTGAGTACCTGTTCCTTGATCTGTTCAAGTTGATCTTTCATCTTTACAACAATTATCTGCATTTCGCTATGATTTGATTTTGAACCAAGAGTATTGATCTCACGACCCATCTCCTGAGCGATAAAACCAAGCTTTTTGCCAGGAGCAAGTTCAGTGTTCATGGTCTCGCGAAAATATTTTATGTGATTTCTAAGACGAACTTTCTCTTCATTTATATCAAGTTTTTCAAGATAAAAAATCATCTCCTGTTCAAGACGGTTAGGGTCAACAACTATCTTTTCCTTTATGCTATTGAGATTTTCCTCAAGACGAGCACGTATTTTTGCAATACGTTCAGACTCAAATGGTTCGACCTCAGCAAGAAGATTTTCAATAATGGCAAGCTTATCCTCAAACATTTTCTGAAGTGCATCACCCTCCTGCTTACGGAACAGCTCAATCTGAATTATAGCCTCGTCAAGAGCTTTCGTGACCAAATCCCATTCCTCAGGTTCAAGAGTAGAGCACCCAGACTTCATTACTTCAGGCATTCTAATCAACACCTCCATTAAATTTGATGGCATTGCAACACCAAGTTGAGCAGAAGCCGATACCAATTGCTGATGGTACTTATTCATCAATGGCACATTCAACTCGACAGCATTTTCTGAAGTCATGTCATCATAATACAAAAACAAATCAATCTTTCCACGAAGCAAGCGTTGAGCAACAGTATTGCGTATTTCGATGTCTTTTTCACGATATAGACTTGCCACACGAGTATTCATATCCACTCCCTTAGAATTGAGTGATTTAAGTTCAATGACAATTTTCCTGCCTTTATATTCGCAGGTGGCTTTGCCATAGCCAGTCATAGATTGTATCATAGTTATATACTTATATTTTAGTTAAATACTTGTCATGACAAAGAAAAATGAGTGCAAGGAGTACAGAACATAATACAGATGCAGGTTGAGCCAGCCAAAGACAGTTCAACTCAGTCAGCCCAGACAATCCAGGAATCAAAGGCAAATACACTGGAAGAATCAAAATAAAAGGGATAAGGAAACCCACCTGACGCATAAGTGTCAGTAAAATAGAGATATCCGACCTGCCAATACTTTGATAATAGTTAGTTGTCACAAGGTGAAATCCTACAAATCCAAGTAACAGACAATAAAACCTCAAACCATTGGCTGTCATTCCTATCAGAACCACATCGTTAGAATTAAAACATTTAGCGATATATGCTGGGCAGAACATTGCCAGTAACCATCCAAGAGTAGTTATAACCGTTCCAATTATCATACCAGCACGCAATGTTTCAACCACACGGTGCTTCAATCCGGCTCCATAATTGAACCCGATGATAGGCTGAAGCCCATGATTCACACCAACTACCATCATAGTTATCAAAGTTGAAAAAGACGTTATGATACCGAAAGCCCCTATGGCTAAATCACCACCATACAAACCAAGACAACGATTCATTTCAACATTTACAAGAGAATTGCAAATTTGAAGAAGGAAAGGAGACATACCAATAGACACTATACGAAAAAGAATACGAAAATCCGGCTTGACCTCACAAGATTTAAGCATACCTGACACTTCGTAAAGAGCCAAAAAAGTAGTCAAAGTCATTGAAATCACAGTAGCTATGGCAGCACCACGTATTCCAAGGTCAAAGACAAAAATAAAAAATGGATCAAGCAGTATATTCAATGCAGCACCAGATACAAGCGTAAGCATTGCTATCTTCGGCCTTCCAGACGATCTTATAATATTCGACAATCCAAAACCAAGTGAAGTCATGAAATGACCAGGAATGATTATCTCAAGATACTGTCGGGCATAAGGAATTGTATTGGGAGAACCACCAAACAATTCAAGTATTCTGTCAAGATTTATATAGCATATAACAGTAACCAGAAGATAATTCACAAACGTCAGCAATATCATATTCGACAATACGCTGCTCTCACTATGATCGCGACGACCAAGCCTAATTGACATTTCTGCTGCAGCGCCTTGCCCGACCAACATTCCAAAAGCAGTCATGATGTTCATAATAGGAAACGTCAATGCAAGACCCGATATAGCAAAAGTGCCGACACCCTGGCCAATAAATATACGATCTACAATATTGTATATTGTATTTGCCAAGGTGCCAATGAGAGAAGGGAGAGTAAACTCCCATATCAATTTCAGGATGGAATCGTTACGAAAATCAGCCAAGATAACCTTTTAGAATTTTGTTTTTAGGGTCATTGCGAAGTCTGCGCAAGGCTTTTTCTTTGATTTGACGGACACGTTCGCGAGTGAGGCCAAAACGGTCACCAATTTCCTCAAGTGTCATTTCCTGACATCCTATACCATAAAAAAGTTTAAGTATCTCACGTTCACGCTCTGTCAACAATGTTTCAAGAGAACGATATATCTCCGTAGCGAGCGATTCACTTATAAGAGACTGATCTGCAATAGGAGAATCATTGTTGACTAACACATCAAGCAGAGAATTATCCTCACCCTCAACGAAAGGAGCATCAACAGAGACATGACGACCAGAAATTTTGATAGTATCCGACACCTTATCAATAGGCAAATCAAGTTCCTCAGCAAGTTCTTCAGCAGAAGGACGACGCTCATTCTCCTGTTCAAAACGAGAAAGAGCCTTATTGATTTTATTAAGAGAACCAACCTGATTCAAAGGCAAACGAACAATACGCGATTGTTCAGCCAATGCCTGAAGGATAGCTTGACGAATCCACCACACAGCATACGAAATAAATTTAAAACCTCTAGTTTCATCAAATTTCTCAGCTGCCTTGATAAGTCCAAGATTGCCTTCGTTAATGAGATCTGGCAAAGAAAGTCCTTGATTCTGGTATTGTTTTGCTACAGAAACAACAAAACGCAGGTTAGAACTCACCAATTTATCAAGAGCACGACGATTGCCCTTACGAATTTCTTGAGCAAGTTTAACCTCTTCCTCCACTGAAATCAATTCTTCGCGACCGATTTCCTGAAGATACTTATCCAACGACTGGCTTTCACGATTGGTAATTGATTTAGTAATTTTCAGCTGGCGCATATTGCATTTATTATTTTGATATTCAATATTTTTAACTCACGTCCAAGCAACATCACAATAGGCTGCAAATTTACTGCTTTTTTTTATATTCACCAAATTATTAGACACTTATTTTTTACAAAAAATATCAATTTATTTTTTTGGTCATATCAACTAAAATAGTTAACTTTGCGGTGTGATAGAGAAACAAACATTTTAATCGATATGGACAAACGTTATTTGGATTTATTGGGACGTCAATTCCCTACTATTGAGGCTGCTTCGACGGAAATTATCAACCTCGAAGCCATTCTGAATTTACCAAAAGGCACCGAACATTACCTCTCAGATGTGCATGGTGAGTATGAAGCATTCGACCATGTGCTACGTAATGCAAGCGGAGCAGTCGCAAGAAAGGTCAACGAAGAGTTCGGGACAGAGTTGCGTGAAAAAGAGAAACACGACCTTTGTACGCTCATCTACTACCCTTCAGAGCGTCTCGAAATCATCAAGCGTGAAGAAAAAGAAAATATCGACGAATGGTATATGGTAACACTTATGCGTTTGGTTCGCATCTGCAAGGCATGTTCGTCTAAATATACCCGTTCAAAAGTCAGAAAAGCATTACCAGTGGCTTTCTCGTATATCATCGAGGAACTTATGTATGAATCGGGCGATGACGAGCACAAGCACGCATATGTGACTGCTATTTTCCATAGCATCATCGACAATGGACGTTCAGATGCCTTCATAGTTGAAATGAGTTTGCTGATTCAGCGCTTGGTTATTGACCGTCTGCACCTTGTAGGAGATGTTTACGACCGCGGACCAGGAGCACACCTCATAATGGACAAGTTAATGAATTATCGCGACATAGACATTCAGTGGGGAAATCATGATGTACTATGGATGGGAGCAGCCGCAGGAAATGACGCATGTATGTGCAACGTCATCCGTATCTCACTGAGATACGCAAATCTCACCACTTTGGAGGACGGATATGGCATAAACATGATACCTCTAGCAACATTTGCACAATCCTATTATCAGAACGATACTTGTCAACCATATATGCCAAAACTCAAATATGCCGATATCAATTATGACGAAGCAAACGTACGATTGATTGCTCAAATGCACAAAGCAATAGCTGTCATTCAATGGAAACTTGAACACGAGATCATTATGCGTCATCCGGAATGGCACATGGAAAATCGCGATTTGTTACACAGAATGAACAGAGAAGAAGGAACAGTGGAAATCGGAGGCAACTGGTACAAGATGAAAGACCCAGATTTTCCAACAGTAAATCCTAACGACCCATATACCCTGACGGCAGAAGAGCGTGACGTGGTCGAGAAACTTCACAACTCGTTCGCTGGAAGTGCGAAACTGGCACAACATCTCCGTCTGATGCTTGACAAAGGCTCGCTTTATTTAGTATGCAACGGCAACCTCCTGTTCCATGCTTCAATTCCAATGACTGAAGATGGGAAATTTAAGGAAGTTGAGCTTCTCGGTAGAAAATATTCCGGACGAGCTTTCTGTGACGAAGTGGATAGATTGGTCCGTGTAGCTTGTCTTCCATGCAAAGACATGCCTGAATATAGAGAATCAATAGATTACATGTGGTATTGGTGGTGTGGAGCAGATAGTCCTTCGTTCGACAAACACCAAATGGCCACATTCGAACGATATCTGTTAGAGGAAAAAGAGACTCACACAGAAAGAAAAGGATTCTACTACAAACACCGCGAACACGATAAATATTGCGACTACATTCTTGACGAGTTTGGTGTCATAGGTGCACATCGCCATATAATAAACGGACACGTACCAGTCAAAACCACAAAAGGAGAGAGTCCAATACGTGCGAACGGCAAAGTGCTGGTAATCGACGGTGGTTTCTCACGAGCTTATCACAGCGAAACAGGTATTGCAGGCTATACACTTATTTCCAACTCGCATACTATGCAACTCGTACAGCACGAACCATTCGAAAGCAGACAGAAAGCGATAGAAGAAGGCTGTGACCTTCAAGGTACACATTTCGTTGTCGAGACTGACGCAAAACGCACTTACGTGCGAGACACAGACAATGGTCGCAAATTGCAACGTCAGGTCGATGAATTGAAAGAACTTCTCAAATACTACAAATTAAAATACGCACAACAATAACATCCTTTACAAGGCAACTTTTGGTATTGCTATATCAAAAGTTGCCTCTTTACACCATGAAAAAACTGTATTCGGAAGTCATAAATTATTTCAAGAAAATCGGATTGTCAACAAAACCCGAACTGGAATACACAGATGCATTTTCTTTAATCGTGGCAGTAATTTTGTCGGCGCAATGCACTGATAAACGAGTAAATATTGTCACACCATCCCTTATGCAAGCATACCCTAACCCAGAGAGCATGTCGAAAGCAACGACTGAAGATATACTTGCTCACATTCATTCCGTATCTTATCCGAATGCAAAAGCAGAACATCTATTAAAAATGTCAAGCAAACTCGTGACAGATTTTAACAGTCAAGTACCTGATACCCTCGAAAAACTCATTTCACTATCAGGCGTAGGACGCAAGACAGCTAACGTTGTGCTTGCAGTATGGTTTCACAAACCAGCTATGCCTGTTGATACGCATGTCTTCAGAGTAGCTAATCGTATCGGACTCACAAAAGACAGCAAATCGCCATTGGAAACAGAAAAAACATTATTAAAAAACATACCGCAAGACCTATGTACAGACGTACATCACTGGTTATTGTTACACGGAAGATACACTTGTTTGGCTCGCAAGCCATTGTGTGACAAATGCGGATTAACAGATTACTGTAAATTTTATGACAAGAAAAAAGCAAAATAAGAAAAGAGAATCAAATTCGTTCGTCAAATTCATCTGCTCACCACAATTCAGAGCAACCATAGGAATAATATTGATTTTTATTTCGATTTTCATGACAATGGCATTTATTTCCTATTTTTCAACAGGGAGTGAAGACCAGAGTTACATTTATGCCACGACACAAGAGCGTAAAAACCTTGACCTCGGAGCAGTCAATTGGACTGGACCTATTGGCGCATTAACGGCTGAACACATAATTAATAATGGTATAGGAATAGCCGCTTTTGCGTTAGGATTTTTTATCTCCATTGTTGGTCTTATAATGCTGAATATAAAAATCAAATCAGTTATTAAATTCTTAATATACCCACTCTTAATAATGGTTTGGGTTCCAGTTTTTCTTGATCTTTGTTTTTCCAAAGTCACAACTGGCTTTTTCTTTCAAATCGGAGGAGCGTATGGAGCATGGATGTCGGCATTTCTATGCGAAAACACTGGTTTGATAGGCGAAATATTAATATTGGCAGCAACCTTTGTCATCTTCGGCATATTCGCATTCGGTTGGCACAAATATATTTCAAATATTTCATTGAAAATGCCAGACATACCTTTTGCACATCATCAAGGACAAGAAGATCTGAATAACAATTCTGACGAAGAAAACATAGTCTTCACAGACGAAGAAAATGATAAAGAAACAGAAGAGAACAACAATGCAGACAGCGAAACAGAAGAACCAATTGACGTTTCAATAATCGAGACCACACCTGCTGACAATGAAGAGAATATCATACAAATAGAGCCAGTTGATTCCATAAATAATAATATTGATGTCAAAAGCGAAGCCATTATCGAAGATGTTAATAATACCGACAATCTTTTAGAAAAACTCGGGCCATACGACCCTACGAAGGATTTATCGATGTACCAATTCCCATCACCAGAATTATTGAAAGACTTTTCAAATCAGACAGGAGGAGTTTCGCCTGAAGAACAACTGAAAAACCAACAAAAAATAATTACAACTCTCAAACACTTCAACATAGGAGTAAAAAAAATAGTTGAGACAATTGGACCCACAGTAACATTATTTGAGATAATACCAGACGATGGAGTTCGTGTAGCACGTATCAAGACGCTTGAAAAAGACATTATGCTTTCACTTGCTGCAACCGGAATCCGTCTGATAGCCCCAATGCCAGGAAAAGGAACAATAGGAATTGAAGTGCCTAACACTCACCCTCGCACAGTCGGAATGCGACAGCTTATATTATCAAAAAAATTCCAGGAATCAGATGCCGAATTGCCTATCGTCATGGGAAGGACAATAACAAATGACGTTTTTACATTTGACTTAGCAAAGACACCTCACCTAATTGTTGCAGGCGCAACAGGTCAAGGCAAATCCGTAGGATTGAACGCAATAATTACATCTTTATTGTACAAGAAGCATCCATCGCAGGTTAAATTCGTACTAATTGACCCTAAACAACTTGAATTCAGCATATATACCTCAATAGAGCGACATTATCTTGCCAAACTTCCAGAGGAAACGGAAGCGGTAATCACAGACTCGAAAAAGGTCATCAGCACCCTTGAGGCCATATGCAAAGAGATGGACAACAGATATTTTCTGCTTTCCACTGCTCGAGTACGAAATATAGTCGAGTATAACAAAAAATTCACAGAACGCAAATTAAACCCTGCATATGGGCACCGATATCTGCCTTACATAGTCGTAATCGTAGATGAATTCGGTGATTTAATTTCAACCGAAGGCAAAAAGATTGAAACTCCTATACAAAGAATTACACAGAAAGCACGTGCTGCAGGAATACATATGATTCTCGCCACACAAAGACCATCTGTCAACGTCATTACAGGTGTCATCAAAGCAAATTGTCCAACACGAATAGCATTTAGAGTAATAAGCAAAATAGATTCCATGACTATTCTTGACAGTGCTGGAGCAGACCAACTAATTGGCAAAGGTGATATGCTCTACTCGAAAGGAGATGCACCTCAACGTGTTCAATGCGCATTCGTAGATACTCCTGAAGTAGAAAACATAGTTGAACACATACGAAAACAACAATCATATCCTGAAGCTTACGAATTACCTGAACCTGACAGTAACGAAGAGGAAGTGAAAAGTAGCCAACATCAATTTTCGATAATGAACTGCGACAAATTATTTAATGAAGTTGCTGAATATGTAGTACGAAACCAAAATGGTTCGACATCAAACATACAGAGAAATTTTGATATCGGATTTAATAGGGCAGGAAGATTGATGGACGATCTTGAAGCTGCAGGCATAGTAGGACCTGCAAGAGGCAGCAGACCTCGTGAAGTGCTCATCAAGAATCTTGAAGATCTCGCTACACTTATTAAATCATTGCAATAATACATTTGATATATAACATGAAAAAGAAAACTTTATTTTTCATTCTATTATTGTCGCTGAGCAATATTGCCTATGCTCAGACAAAAAAATACGGCAACGACAAAGATGCAGAATTGGTTGTTCGTTCTGTTGTGTCAAATCTGTCAAAAAATGCCTACTCATCTCGATTTACTCTCGAATATTTCAATGCAAATGATAGTTCAACTATGTCTAAAATAGGCAATGTTGACATCAAAGGTCGATTTTTCTGCATAGAATTAGAAGATACGGAAATCAAATTTGATGGTAAGACACAATGGAACTATGTAGCTTCTGACAACGAAGTAACCATTACACAACCTTCAGAATCAGACCTCAGAGAGTCAAACCCAATGTCGATGATAGAAGCCACACTGAAATCCAATCGTATTTCCTTTAATGAAAAGAAACAGATAAATGGTTATTACGTGATTTTATGTTATCCAAACTCTCCTAAATCTGTAGAATATTTCAAAATCACATTGTATATCAATGCTAAAACGCTCCTTCCAAAGAAGATTGTAATAAATCAAAGGAATGGTGACAAAATATCAATGTCATTCTTAGACTTAAGGACAACAAAATACATACCAAAACGATTTGTATTTAATAAGGCCGAATATCCAAATGTGAATATAAATGATCTTAGGTGAGAAAACTATTTAGAAGAGTCAGTGCATCAGCGACATTGTATATCTTGTCAACGATGAACAGACCATGATTATCCTTTTGCTCGATTTTGCAAGTTTTATAATTAAGCTTAGCGAAATCGAGCATTCTTGTAAAGAATTCACAATTATACCAAAAGCTATTCATTTCAGGAAGATAGCAACGCATTTTTCCCACTTTGAGAATAATCTTTTCAAATCCAAGTTTATTTCCCGTCCAACGAAGTCTAAGGCTATCAAACAACATATCAGCCTCATCTGGAATAGGACCAAAACGGTCAACGAGTTTTTCAATAAAGATAGAGAGCGATTCCTCACTCTGAATGCTATCTAATTCACGATACAGTACTACTCTTTCAGTCTGAGAACTGACATACCAGGTTGGGAACATTATGCCTAAATCCGTTTCTATCTGACAATCGCCACCAATAAGATGAGAGGTGTCAATATTGCCCATTTCATCACCGCATTCAGCATGCAACTCAACGAGAGCCTCATTCAAAATCTGCTGATAAGTTTCAAATCCAAGATTTGTAATAAAACCGCTCTGTTCAGCACCAAGAATATTGCCAGCACCACGAATATCAAGATCCTGCATAGCTATATTAAACCCAGAACCAAGTTCAGAAAAAGTCTCAATTGCCTTTAACCTCAGTCTGGCATCCTCGGTCAACAATCTGAGTTCAGGAGTCAAAAGATAGCAATATGCTTTACGGTTCGAACGTCCAACACGACCACGAAGCTGATGCAGGTCACTCAATCCAAACATGTGAGCATTATTGACAATCATAGTATTGACATTTGGTATATCAACTCCTGATTCAACAACTGAAGTAGCGACAAGCACATCATATTCATAGTCGATGAAATCGAGAATAATCTGCTCCAACTCATCAGTAGGCAATTGTCCATGTGCTATTGCAATGCGCGCAGAAGGAACAATTTGTCTTATCTTTGCTGCCACCATTTCAATACTTTGCACACGATTGTGAATAAAAAAGACTTGACCATTACGGTTAATCTCATTATTAATTGCCTCGCCTATCAATATAGGGTCCCAAATACTCCATTCAGTGGTAACAGGATAACGATTTGGAGGAGCAGTATTCAAGATACTTAAGTCCCGAGCTCCCATAAGAGAGAATTGTAAAGTCCGCGGAATAGGAGTGGCAGTGAGTGTCAAAGTATCAACATTAACTTTCAATTGTTTAAGTTTTTCTTTAACCGAAACACCAAATTTCTGTTCTTCATCTATTATCAACAGACCTAAATCTTTGAATTTTATATCCTTGCCAACTATCTTATGTGTTCCAATTAATATATCTATTTTACCCTCTGCAAGTAATGTCTTTATTTTCTTTACATCAGCAGGTTTGCGAGCCCGGCTCAGATACTCGACTCGAACAGGAAACTCTTTCAAACGTTCACTGAAAGTCTTATAATGCTGAAGTGAAAGAACAGTAGTAGGAACAAGAACAGCAACCTGTTTGCCATTAAGAGCAGCTTTGAATGCAGCACGAATAGCAATTTCGGTTTTACCAAAACCGACATCGCCACAAACCAAACGATCCATCGGACGAGCTGACTCCATATCTCGTTTTATGTCAGCAGTAGCCTTCGCCTGATCTATAGTATCCTCATAGGCAAATGAAGCTTCAAGCTCGTGCTGCATATAATCATCTTTTGAAAAACGAAAACCCTGTTCTTCACAACGCTTTGCATAAAGTCTGATAAGATCACGTGCAATATCCTTGATTTTTTTCTTAGTTCTCTCTTTTAGAGCATCCCATGCACCAGAGCCAAGTTTACTTACCAAAGGAGGCTCACCATCCTTCCCTTTGTATTTGGATACTTTATGTAAAGCATGTAATGAAACGTAGAGTACATCATTGTCACGATAGAAAAGTTTAATAGCTTCTCTTCGTTTACCATTTTCGTCAAAAACTACAAGACCGCCAAAACGACCGATTCCATGGTCAGTATGTACTACGAAATCACCTATCTGCAATTCATTAATTTCCTTCAGAGTCATTGCCGCCTTACCAGCTCGCGCAATATCACTTCGAAGAGTAAAACGATGGAAACGGTCAAAAATCTGGTGATCTGTAAAACAAACAAAATGCATCTGCCGGTCAATATAGCCTTCATGAAGAGTACGGACAATTGAAGAAAACCTTATGGCATTTTCCTTGCCATCAGCCCTTTGTTCGAAAATAGCTGCTATACGGTCAGTTTGTTTTACCGAGTCTGAACATATATAGATTTCATAGCCATCACCTATAAGATTCTTCAAAGTATCTTCAACAAGGTCGAAATTCTTATGGAACAGAGGCTGCGCTTCCTGTTCAAAATGAGCAATAGGCAAATCATCTCCAAAAGCCTGACTGCGACGGAGCAATACACTACGATGCATGATGCTTTTATCATCGAAAACTGCCGGATTCATCGTGTGGTTCTCGCTATTCAAAGCATCTTCGTAAATGTTTTTTATAGAAAAACGGATATGATCGTAATTATTGTAGCAGATTATAACATCTTTCTTAATATAATCAAAAAGAGAAATCAAGCGCTTTTTACTGATAGTCTCACGAGTATTTGGAACAATATCTACACGTTCATGTTTTTCAACAGAAAGTTGTTTCTCTATATCAAACGTACGTATTGACTCTACTTCAGTACCAAAAAAATCGATACGATATGGCTGTTCATTAGAAAAAGAAAAAACATCAAAGATACTTCCACGCACAGAGTATTGACCTGGCTGGTAAACAAATTCAACCTCTTCGAAACCCTGAACATCTAGTCTTTCAGTGAGGTCATCAATTTCTATATTATCGCCAACATGTATCACAGTACGACTGGCAACAAGTTCTGATTCAGACACTGTCAGTTCAGCAAGTCCGGCAGGTGAAGTAAGAATTATGTATTCGGAACCTTCTGTAATTAAGTTAAGTGCATCTGTACGTAAAATTTCAGCAGCCACATCGTGTTCTCCATGTTTTGGAGATTTTTTGAATGAAGAAGGAAGAACTGCAATTTTATCGTGAGAAAAAAGAGTGGCAAGGTCATTGTATGCGTATGAAGCCTCTTCGTCATCATCCATTACTACAATCATTCGAACTTTGCATGTATCCAGCAAAGAAGCAAAAAACATACTTCGCCCAGATGCACGCAATCCATCTATGCGCAGGATGGATTCTTTTCCATTCAACCATTTCTTGAAGAAGTCAACTCCTTCGCTTTGTGCAGTTAATTTCAGTATTCGCTTCATTTACTTTGGTGCTTTAACATATAGAACTGCAGCTATTGCACCAAATATGATATTAGGCAACCATACAGCAAGCAGTGTAGGAAGACTTCCATTTACAGCAAACATACTTGAAACAGTAAGGAAAAGGATATAAAGAGCGGACAAGACAATTCCTATACCTAACTGGAGTCCCATACCACCTTTCACCTTTCTAGAAGAAAGAGATACACCGATAAGCATTAAAATCAGCGAAGCCATCGGAATAGAAAACCGTTTATGATACTCAACTTCGAAAGGTTGAGTATTGCCCATTCCCCGTTCCTTTTGCTTCCTGATATATTTACGAAGTTGCGCATTGGTCATTTGCGGAGCATACGCTTCGTTGATAAAAAATTCCTGAGGAACAACATCAATCAATGTATCTAGATTCATACCAGTTGACATTTCCTCAAACACTCCATCAAAATCGCGTTTCACATAATCTCCAATATGCCAGACGCTATCTGCTGGAGTCCATTCAATCGTCATTCCGGTAGTACGGCTGACAAGTATTTTACCATCGTATTTTTCAAGAGAAACATGTTGACCTCTATTTTTTGAATGTTCAAAACGCTCTATATAAAAGATGACGCCAGGTTGTATTTCGAGTTGAATATCAAGAGCTACTTCGTTTTTGAATGCAGTAACATATTTATCCTCAAAATCAAGACGAGTCTCATTTGCAGGAGGAATTACATAGCCACTGAGAAGGAAAGATAGAAGCACAATAACAATAGAAGCCACAAAATATGGTCTCAAAAAACGATTAAAACTGACACCGCCAGCAAGGATAGCAATTATTTCCGTATTGTTAGCCATCTTTGAAGTGAAGAAAATCACTGCGATGAAAGCAAACATCGGTGTCAACATATTTGCAAAATATGGAATAAAATTCAGATAATAGTCAAATACGATCTCATTAAGAGGAGCATGATTATCAAAGAAATAGTCGATTTTTTCAGATATGTCAATTACTACGCAAATACAAAGAATCAAGACTAGAGACAATCCGAATGTCCCGAGATACTTCCGGATAATATACATATCCAGACGTTTTAGTCCTATGTTATTCCATTTAAATTTCAACGTTTAACCCTTCGTTTAAGATTGTCCACAACAGAGTGCTTCCAATCGATGAAATCGCCATTAATAATATGTTGACGCGCATCAGTTACAAGACGGAGATAAAAAGCAAGATTATGAAGAGAAGCAATTTCAAGACCAAGTAATTCATCGCACATGACAAGATGGTGCAAATAAGCTTTGGTATAATATCTGTCAGCCCAGCAACAACTTGTAGAATCAATAGGAGAAAAATCATCAGCCCAGAAAGCATTACGAATGTTTATCGTACCTTCGTATGTGAAAAGTTGACCATTGCGACCATTACGGGTAGGCATGACACAATCAAACATATCTACACCCCGTTCAATCGCTTCAAGAATATTGTCAGGAGTACCAACTCCCATGAGATACCGAGGCTTGTCAACAGGCAATATCGCATTGACGACCTCAATCATTTCATACATTTTTTCAGTAGGTTCTCCTACAGCCAGACCTCCAATAGCATTGCCCTCTCTGCCTAAATCGGCAACAAACTTTGCACTTTCGCTTCTCAATTTGGGATACACACAACCCTGCACTATAGGGAAAAGTGTTTGGTTATAGCCATAAAAAGGTTCGGTTTCATCGAAACGTTTCACGCAACGCACAAGCCATCGCTGAGTCCTTTCCATCGAACTTTTCGCATAGTCGTACTCAGCTGTACCAGGAGTACATTCATCAAAAGCCATTATGATGTCAGCACCTATACGTCGCTGAATATCCATCACATTCTCAGGAGTAAATATATGTTTCGAACCATCTATGTGACTTCTAAAGATTGCTCCCTCCTCGGTCAATTTCCGGTTTTCGGCTAGCGAGAACACCTGAAATCCACCAGAATCGGTCAAAATAGGATGATTCCATCCGTTGAAATTGTGTAGCCCCCCGGCACGTTCAAGAATATCAAGTCCTGGGCGGAGATATAAATGGTAAGTATTTCCAAGTATGATTTGTGCCTTGACATCATTTTCGAGCATCCGGACATCAATACCTTTAACTGACCCAACCGTGCCTACCGGCATGAAAATAGGTGTGAGTATCTCGCCATGGTCAGTCTGAATGCGACCTGTACGTGCATCAGATGCTTTGTCTGTATGTTCTACACGGAATGTCATGTGTCTTATCTCTTCTTTGTAGCTAAAGACATGAATACGCCAAGCATCACACCAAGCAGCGCAGCAAACAGCACCCTGAACTCAGGTGCAAGCATGAATGTTATGGTATGTGCTGGTATCCAAAAGAGCGGAATGGTCTTTTTGAAAAGGAAATTCCACATCATGTTCCAATCAAGCAACACGAGACGTGCACCAAAATGCAGAGGACTGAAATAGCCACGAAGCGTACCATTGTTTTCTATTATGTGTTGGTCACTTATCTTATGAATAGTCATGAAGAAAGGAGCAAAAATGCAGTTCATGAATGTCGAAATCATGAAAGCGGCAAGAAGATGATAGCATGATTTTGACGATAATATGCTTTGTCCAATCAAGTCGCTATAAGTCACACCATCAGGTGAAATGCCAATCTGCAATAAAAGAGCAGGAACACCTTGCGAGAATATGGTCATGGCAGCAGTGATCAGCATACCAAGGAAGCCCCATGTAATACCACGAGGCAATATTCCGAATGCAGCAGAAGGATAATGCCCCTCCTTAATACGGTAACCTATGATCTCTCCAGCTGTCGAAAGAACAGCAAATTTCATGAAAGCCATAAAAAAAGGATGTGCTTTCGTGGAACTTATGAACCACTCACCTGCAGGTTTACAACATACAAAAAACAGTATCACCGACAAGCAACTCAAAATAAACCAAATATCCGACTTTTTCATACATATAATTATTACATCCACTATAAACAAATTAAGCGGGAACTCTATGAAATGAATTCCCGCTTCTAAATGGTAGTACCCAGAGCCGGGATCGAACCGGCATGGAAGTGAATCCACTGGTGTTTGAGACCAGCGCGTCTACCTATTCCGCCATCTGGGCAAAGATTGATAGATATAATTCCCTTTTTGCGGGTGCAAAGGTACAACTAAATACCCATTTCACCAAATAAAATCAAATATTTTTTTCAAATTATTTTCTGAGCAAGTGAATAATACTCCTCTCTCATTGAAAGGAGTTTTTTCAGATATTCTTCAATATTCTCAATATCAGACAGCAACGGACGTTTATTGCTATCACTCCGAATACGGCGAACAAGTTCTGGAATTGCACATTTCAACCATATTGTTTCACCATTTTTATTCATTATTTGCATATTGTCACCAAAACAAGGAGTACCACCACCGCATGCTATGACCACATTGTGCATTCCAATGGTTGACAACAATGCACTATGTTCAACCAATCTGAACCCGTATTCCCCGACTGTTTCAAACAATTTTGGAATACTCATTTTCTCACGTTCAACTATTAAGTCGTCAAGGTCAACGAAACCCATTCCCCGTCGGCTGGCAAGTGACCTGCCATAGGTAGATTTTCCAGCTGCGGGCATACCTATAATATATATCCTCATCTGAGACGGTCCATGGATTTCACCAGGGCATCATCCTTGAGCACCCCACGCATACCAAGCCATGTAAGCACAATACATACAAGAGGGAAAACAGTCACGATGCCAAAATGACGATAACATGCCATTTCACCAGAAATTATCCACACTTCGAGAGCGAGGAGAATGTACCACCCCACCATGAGAATCATATTAAAAATACAGACTTTCACTTGGAGAGTGCGGTTGGTAAAAAGGAATATGTTGCCAACTGAAAGCAAGGCAATGACGATAGCCATTACGGGCACTTGCCATGTCGTTCCTGTCCAATTCCATGCCTCATCAGTAGTAAAACCACGGAAAGAAATCTCCGCCGTCGTCTCAGGACTATCCATAGGAGCTATAGTCACAAATGGGAAAAACATCATCGCCACCATTAAAGCGAAAGCAATAAAAAAATAAAGGCTTTGAATACGTTGTATCATATTATCCGAACAATTTTGAAAAGAAACCTTTTTTCTTTTTATTCTGACTGTTTTGAATCGTTTCTATTGTATTATTGTCGTACGCAGCATTCTCAGAATTGCCATAACGGATAATACGATAAATCTCAGCCCAGTCGGGAAGTCCACCTATGTTTTTGTCATCAATGAAATAATCTGCATCTATCTTACGAGGAGCGTCGTCAGTCCACTCCTCTTCAGGAAACGAACGATTGACTGCATAGAATTCGACACCACGTTCACGACAATATTGCACAGCCTCTTCAAGCAATGGCCCTGTGCGGTAAGTCCAGAGTACAAGCAGATGACCTTCAGCATTAAGACGTTTCAGGACATCAATTGCAAAGGGAATAGGTTTACCAATTGCCGGATAGGCATGTTCGACGATTGTTCCGTCAAAATCGACAGCTATTAACATATTGACAAGTTTATTTTTTAGGTTTACAAAGCACGAGACCTATAGCCTCAATTCCAGCAAGCCAGATAAGCGAACGCTCGTGACAAAAATAGAAGAACAGAATGCAGGCAGTCAGTCCAAGACCTATAACGACAAGACGGACAAGCCCGAAAGTATTTATCTTTTCACTTTGGACATTCTCATCTTCAATAAGTTCAGCATCAGCCTTGACTTTTTTCATAAGAGCAAACGAGCCTGGTAAGGTTGCTATCACATATATGATAAGGAAGTAATAAATATAAAGTGATGTTTTGCCGGATATTGCGACAGACTCTGAAAATTTATACCCCACCATAGCAGCCACAACTGCCATCAGCATTGCGACGTAATAGGTTGCCCAGAGTTTTGCTTTGGTAATATTCATTTTGCGATAATCAGGAAATAGTTTTTCTTGCCTTTTTGTGCGACAAGATATTTGTCATTAATCAAATCTGCAACAGAGAACATCTGTTCCTGTGCTGCCACCTTGACCTTGTTTACAGATACACCGCCAGCCTGAACCATCTTGCGAACCTCACCCTTGGATGGGAATACTGCTGTCTTCTCAGCAAGTAGCGAAATTACAGGAATGCCCTGTTCGAGTTCTGCACGGGAAATCTCAAAATGAGGGACACCATCAAATACGTCAAGAAGAGTAGTCTCGTCAAGTTTTTTCAAAGCATCAGCGGTAGCGTTACCGAAAAGTATTTCTGAAGCCTCGACTGCTGCATTGTAGTCAGCCTCTGAATGAACCATTACAGTTACATCCTTGGCAAGGCGTTTCTGAAGCAGACGCAAATGAGGTGCAGCACGGTGCTCTTCAATGAGCGACATACATTCATTCTCTTCGATATTAGTGAAAATCTTGATATATTTTTCTGCATCAGCATCCGACACATTCATCCAAAACTGGAAGAAACGGTATGGTGAAGTGTAGCGACGGTCAAGCCAGATATTTCCACTCTCGGTCTTGCCAAATTTACCACCATCAGCTTTGGTGATGAGTGGACAGGTAAGTGCAAATGCATCGCCACCGCCCATTCTGCGAATAAGCTCGGTACCGGTGGTTATATTGCCCCATTGATCCGACCCACCCATTTGGAGCTTGCAGTTCTTGTTCCGGTTGAGATATACATAATCGTAACCTTGGAGCAATTGATATGTAAATTCGGTGAACGACATTCCCGCATTGAATTCTCCATTAAAACGTTTCTTGACCGAATCCTTTGCCATCATATAGTTGACAGTGATAAGTTTTCCGACATTACGTGCGAAGTCAAGGAAAGTGAAATTCTTCATCCAATCATAGTTATTGACCAGTTCGGCAGCATTTGGAGCATCAGAATTAAAATCGAGGAACTTTCCAAGTTGTGCCTTTATGCACTCCTGATTATGGCGAAGAGTAGCCTCGTCAAGAAGATTTCGTTCAGCCGATTTACCAGAAGGGTCGCCTATCATGCCAGTTGCGCCACCTACGAGAGCAATAGGTTTATGTCCGCAACGCTGAAAATGACGAAGCATCATAATACCACAAAGATGTCCAATATGTAACGAATCGGCAGTAGGATCAATTCCCACATAGGCAGTTGTAATTTCTTTTTTCAGTTGTTCTTCCGTGCCTGGCATCATGTCCTGAATCATACCACGCCAGCGAAGCTCTGCAATAAAATCCTTCATAAATATTTCGCTTTACAATTTGGGTGCAAAGTTAGCATTTTATTTTGGAATGGAAAAGAGATAAAGAGATTTTTTATTTGGACATTTGGCAAATTGGGAAAAAAGCCGTAACTTTGCACTCAAAATAGGATTGCTACAATGAACAACAGGTTACAGAATGCAATAGACGCATTTGCCTCATTGCCAGGAATTGGCGGCAAAACGGCATTCAAGATGGTTCTACATCTGCTCAGGCAGGGACGCGACCAGACGGAAAGGTTTATCAGTGCACTGAAGGAGATGAATGACGGAATAACTTACTGCACCGTCTGCCACAACATCTCTGATGATGCGGTATGCGAAATATGCGCGAATCCATCACGCGATCACACTACAATCTGCGTAGTGGAATCTATAAAGGAACAGATGCTTATCGAGCAGACTGGAGGTTTTCAGGGAGTATATCATATCCTCGGAGGATTGATTTCACCGATGACAGGCATATCCCCTTCTAATCTGCAGATAGAGAGTCTGATTGACCGTGTAGCCAATGACGAAAACAGCATAAAGGAGGTTATTCTTGCACTAGCACCCAATGTCGAAGGTGAAACGACATCTTTCTACCTATATCGGAAACTGGCAGGCTATAACGTGAGAATAACCACCCTTGCACAAGGCATTGCCGTTGGCGATGATTTAGAATATGCCGATGAGGTGACACTGACTAGAGCATTGGAAAACCGCAGGGCATACAATAATTCCTAATACCTCACTTCACGCTCTTCAGTTTCTCAAGTGCCTTCCCGAAAGTCTTGCGCATGACATATCCAAATGGGAATGTCTGACCCTCGAACTTCTTGCGACTTGTGAGACTCGCAAACTTCGCCTTTGCATACTCGATGTCGCCATACGACATTATGAGCTGGTCATCCTTGTATAGATAAAGCAGCACAACCGAACCATCAGCTTGGTTCACCTCAATGAAATCTTTCACCTGAGCATTGTTGCACCAAGCATCGAGTTGTTCGAGACTGGTCATTGCCGACTCTTTAGAATCGCCAAGGAACAACTCAAATCCCGCCTTTGTTTCAAAGTCATTGCATTTCAGGACATACTGCTCAGATTTATTCAGACATACCTCACAGAATGGATCTTTAAAGAAACTTGTAACTTTGATACCAGAACCTTGATTACCAAAGTTCAACTGACCGAATGCAGCAATGCTTGCCATACACAACGCAATTGCCAAAAAAAATTTTTTCATACTATATTTAACTTTTTCCTGTTATTATTTTCTTTATCTCAGAAAGTTTGTTGAGTGCTTCGAGTGGTGTGAGATTGTCAATCTCGGTACTCACTATCTCATCTCTAACAGCCTTCAGCGTAGGGTCGTCCAACTGGAAGAAACTCAATTGCATTCCTTCACGCTGCGAGAAATCCACTTTATGCCCGTCACCTTTCTTCTCGAAGTTGTCGAGCAATTCGTCGGCACGTTTGATGACCGACTTAGGCATTCCTGCAATCTTTGCCACATGTATTCCAAAACTGTGCTGACTACCTCCACGTTCGAGTTTACGGAGAAATATGACCTTTTTATCAACTTCACAGACGCTTACGTTCCAATTCTTTATCCTTGCAAACCGTTCTTCCATTTCGTTCAGCTCATGGTAATGAGTAGCGAAGAGTGTCTTTGCTCGTTTGCCTTTTGTCTCATGTATATATTCAACAATAGCCCATGCGATGGAAATGCCGTCGTATGTACTAGTACCTCGTCCCAACTCATCGAACAGCACAAGACTTCGGTCAGTCATGTTGTTCAGTATTGTTGCAGCCTCGTTCATTTCGACCATGAATGTACTGTCGCCCACACTGAGGTTATCACTCGCCCCTACGCGGGTGAATATCTTGTCAACAACCCCCACATGTGCACTGACAGCAGGCACATAGCATCCCAGTTGCGCCATGAGCACAATCAATGCAGTCTGGCGAAGCAACGCACTCTTTCCAGCCATGTTCGGACCTGTTATTATCATTATCTGCTGCTTGTCTGAGTCAAGTTGCACAGAGTTCGGCACATAATGTTCATCGACACTCATGAGCCTTTCAATCACAGGATGACGGCCCTCCTCGATTCTAATCTCGTCGCCGCCATCAACGACTGGTTGGTTATATCCATATTTTGCACTGATTTCAGCAAAGCCTGTCAGGCAATCCAGTTCTGCCACTTTCACACAATTTGTCTGTATGGCATCTAAATATCCGATTACAGTCGCAGCAAGTTCCTGAAATATCTTCTCCTCCATCTCGCCTATACGCTCCTGTGCCGTCAATATTTTACTCTCGTACTCCTTCAGTTCCTCAGTGATATATCTCTCTGCATTTGCCAATGTCTGCTTCCTTATCCACGTCTCTGGAACCTTATCTTTATGAGTATTCCTAACCTCTAAATAATATCCAAACACATTGTTGTAGCCTATCTTCAGACTGCTTATGCCAGTCGTCTCTATTTCCCGTTGCTGAAGTTTCAACAAATAATCCTTACCATTATAGACTATGTCCCGCAGTTCGTCAAGAGTAGCATCCACACCAGAATTAATATACCCACCCTTCATGAGCGAACCGCAATCAGGGGTCAGTGTCTTCTCTATCTGTTCTGCCAGCACATCGCAACCATTCAAGGTATCGCCCATTCTGCGCAAGGCATCGCACTCTTCAGCAGTCAACAACAGCTTACGTATCTCACCCACAGCCCTCAATCCATTTCCGAGCTGCCATAGATCACGAGGCACCACTCTGCCCACTCCGACCTTGCTGGCTATTCGCTCCATATCGCCTATCTTGACTAACTCATAATCAATTGCCCCAGCCATTTCTCGATCCTTGAACATATATGTCACCACCTGTTGTCTCTGCAATATCTCATCCACATCTTTCAAAGGAAAACTTATCCAGCGACGGAGCATTCTTCCTCCCATTGGCGTATGTGTCCCGTCAATTACCTGTGAAAGGCTCTTTCCTCCCATTCCCATAGGTTGAAGCAATTCCAAATTTCTCACAGTGAACCCATCCATCCAGACATACCTTTCGTCATCTATCCTGCTGAGCGACCTTATATGCTTGGTACATGAATGCTTAGTTTGGTCAAGATAATACATTATTGCACCAGCTGCCACCAATCCTCGTTTCAGTTTCTCAATCCCGAAGCCCTTCATCGTCTTGACCTCAAAGTGTTCCCTCAATCTTTTCTCAGCATTTTCTATGGTATAAACCCATTCACTCATCTGCTGCAATCTCCAGCGTCCTCCCACTGCATCGACAACATCATTCTTGCGTCCTTCCATATACAGCACCTCTTTAGGTTGGAAAGCGCTCATCTGCTTTTCGACATACTCTGCCATTCCTTCAGTAACCAGAAATTCACCTGTCGTAATATCCAAGAAACTGAGTCCGATAGTATTGCCATCAATATATACCGAAGCCAGAAAGTTATTCTCCTTTACCTCCAAAGTGTTGTCACCGATGCTCACTCCGGGTGTGACAAGTTCAATCACATCACGCTCAACCAATCCCTTGGCTTTCTTCGGATCTTCCATCTGCTCACAGATAGCGACTCTGTAGCCGCTTCTGACAAGTTTTGGCAGATATGTATCCAGTGCATGGAATGGGAATCCTGCAAGTTCGACAAACTGTGCAGAACCATTAGCACGTCTCGTCAGCGTGATGCCAAGCAATTTGCTGGTTTTTATGGCATCTTCTGCAAATGTTTCATAAAAATCGCCTACCCTAAACAGCAATATTGCATCAGGATATTTTCCCTTGACATCGTAATACTGCTTCATCAATGGAGTCTCTGTCACTGCCATAATCTTTCAGTTATCTTGCTCAATTACTCAATTCCTTTATAATTCTGTATGCCCTGTATATTCCAAGTTCCCCTGCCTTGCTCATATCTGATATAGCCTTGTCAATTTTTCCCATCAGCATATATGTCAATCCGCGATTGAAATACGCCTCACCCATTTCTGGTTCTAAATCAATAGCCTTGTTGTAAAAATTGATAGCCGCCACATAATCTTTCTGCATTGACATCATGTTTCCTTTGTTGTACCAAACGAAGCCTGCACCTGGCATCATTTCTGCAGACTTGTCTATATCCCTTAGTATCATCTCCCACTCTTTTGCCAACACAGCCTGCTTGGCATTATCCTCGTCAATGACATTTATCGCCGACTCCCATAGTCTGTACCTTACGCACGACCTCATGAAATACACCATTCCTTCATCCACACCATACATTATGGCTTTTGTGAAATCCTCAATTGCATTATCAAAATCCTGCAACTCAACATAATCCAGACCTCTTGCCACATAATATATGCCATAATAAGGATGTGCGGCTATCTGTCTTGACAATCCCTCAGTCTCTGAAAAATAATATTCACTCATGTTTCCACTGAGAGGTGATTCTTTGTCAGTCATATACAGTTCTTTGCCTTTAAGGTATTTTTTTACAAATTCCTGCAATTCTATCGGATTGTAATCGCCACCTAAAAGGTTTCCTTTATCGCTGTTTCTGTAATACGACACCTCAAAATTCCTCTCGTTGCTCAAATCTGTCTTTTGGTTCTGCACTAATCCCCTGACACCGCTCTCGCTTGCCGACTCGCTTTGGCTGCTCACAAACAGATTTGCCACGCTCTCTACCACCGATTCTCCTTTATCCACTTTGGCTGTTGTTGACAGGTTATCCTGCTTTTTGCCATTTTTATGGTCCTCCATGAGTTTAAATGCCGTTTCACGGTCAAGATAGGCTTTCTTTCTGTCTCGTTTCTTGTCGTACTGCTCTGCTCTCGCATAATATGCTGGAACGAATGACGGATGTCTGTCGATTATCTTGCTGAAATCAGCAATGGCATCGTTTATATTGCCAAGCAATGCGTTTACTGTTCCTCTTTCATAGACTGCCTCGTCGAGGTCAGGGTTTAATCTGACTATCTTGTTCAAATCTTCCAAGGCGTTATTGTAATCACCAAGATCGTACCTGAGCAATGCCCTGTTGAATAATGCCGACAGGTTATTGCCATCCCTTTCCACAGCCTTGTCGTAATCAGCCATTGCATCTCTGAATTTTTTCTTCTGACAGTTGATGATACCACGATTTATGTATGTCCCGACATTTCTTGTCCTGAGCGCTATTGCCCTGTTGCAATCTTCGTATGCAGAATCTATCTCATTCATAAACAGATATACCACTGCCCTCGCTCCGTATATCTCAGCATTCCGTTTCTCCTTACCTGCAATGTTGTTTATATACGCCAGCGCTCCCAATGTATCCCCTGACTGCAACATCAAACTCATTCTCTCAAGTTTCAAGTCTGTCCAATCTGGCGATTGCCTTATCATTCTGTCAAGTATGGTAGCAGCGCTGTCGTACCGTTCAGTCTCCTCATAAATATTCACAAGATTTATCCTGTAGGTCACGTTGTCTGGGCTGTACTCCAACGCGGTGTTTATATCCTTCTCTGCACTCTGCCATTCTTTGTTCCTGCAAGAAATGTATGCCCTTGCATAATAAGCCATAGGTATGAACGGATTACGTTGTATGACACTGTCCAAATCACCTCTCGCACCGCTATAATCTTCGAGTTCTATCTTGGCTATAGCTCTGTAGAAATACGGTTCTGCAAGTTTAGGCTTCACCTGAATCACTTTGCTGAAATACTGGATGCTAAGCACATAATCCTGAAAGTAAAGTGCATTACGCCCCACACTCATCAATCTGTCGGTGTTCAACTGCCCCACACATGTTCCCGACATCAAGATCATTACAAACACGACTATATGCCTTATCCAAAGTTTCATCTGTTAAATTCTCCGTCCAAGAAATTCCATCACCCACTCTCTATTGTTCTCAGTCGGTACCAATGGAAGACGCAAAACATTCTCTATCATACCCATGCACGACAATACGCTTTTCACTCCAGCCGGATTGCCATCTGCAAACAGCACTTCAATCATTTTCACGAACTCATAATGTATCTCTCTTGCACCGCTGAGGTCGCCATGCAATGCCAATCTGACCATTCTGCCGAATTCTTTAGGGAATGCATTGCCGACGACAGAAATCACACCCACTGCCCCAAGGGCTATCAATGGGAAAGTTATTCCGTCATCGCCTGATATAACCATGAAATCCTGACGCTTGTTCTTGATAATCTCGTCTATCTGCCTGAAATTGCCTGAAGCCTCCTTGACGGCAACAATGTTCGTGAAATCATGCGACAGCCTTATGGTCGTCTCAGCTGCTATGTTGGTGCCTGTCCTGCCTGGAACGTTATATAGGATAATCGGCATGTCGGTCGATTCTGTGATGGCTTTATAGTGCTGATATATACCTGCCTGCGATGGCTTGTTGTAATATGGCACCACACTGAGCACTGCGTCTATACCATCAAAATCAGTCTTCCTAATCTGCTCAACTACGCCCATTGTGTTGTTTCCTCCTATTCCAAGCACAATAGGTTTACGGCCATTGTTAACCTCCAGCACAGTATCGGTTATGCGTTTTTTCTCGTCATCGGTCAAGGTTGGCGTCTCGCCCGTAGTCCCGCAAACGACAAAATAATCCACACCTCCCTCTATCTGAAACTCAACCAGACGTTTCAACGCTTCGTAATCCACCGAATAATCTTGCTTGAACGGAGTCACAAGCGCAACTCCCATTCCCATCAGTTTGTTGTTGAATATCATAATTACGACTTTTGTATAATCTTCAAGTACTTTACAATCTGATCTGCCAGCTCTTTCCGCTCATTATACGCTTCCCTTGCAGCCATCCCCTCTTCGCTGTCGTCAAATTCAGGATTCTTTATGTCAATCTGGAAATCGTATATCTTCTTCATCAGTTCACTCTTCCTCCCGCATTTCATCTTTGCCTTGACCTCAATGAGAAGATATATTAGCGGCCTTCTTTGCGTAGTCGTCAAATCTATCACTAAGTCAAACTCATCTTCATCCAACATTCTCCTGGCTGCTATGCTCGTTGTTCTGCCCCAGAAATCGACATCATTCTGGTCTATGACCACGAAATTATCAAGTGACGACTGACTGGTCCCCTTCTTGTCAGTATATTGGCAAACTGACACTTTCTTCCCTTCTTTTCTCCACTCATCAGCCAACTCCTGCATGTCGTAGTTTTGCTCAAGCCAATCGCTCTCGAACATGAGAAGTATGCTTTTAGCTTCTGCCCACGACTCATATTCAGATGTCGAACAATAGCTGTTCAACTGCCTTTCCAGCCTCATGTCCCGGAAGTAATCCAATAAATTCATTTTCATCTACAATTTTAATTCCCAATGTTTCTGCTTTCTCCCTCTTCGCAGGACCCATATCGCTGCCTGCGAGTATCATTGATGTCTTTGCACTGACACTGCTTCCAACCTTTCCTCCATGCGCCTCAATCATCGCCTTGTACTCGTCACGGCTATGCAATGCAAATTTGCCACTTACCACTATTGTCTTCCCTGCCAACGCATCCGACGCTTTTTCTGCCTCCTCTTCCATCTCCATCTTCAGACCATATTCTGTCAGGAACTCTATAGTGCGAATATTGTCATTATCTTTCAAGAACGCCACTACGTTCAGTGCAATCTTCTCTCCTATATCTTCCGTCTGCACCATATCCTCAACAGTTGCTCGTCTCAACGCATCTATATTGCGGAATGCTTTTGCAAGTTTCTTTGCCACCACCTCGCCGACCATTCTTATACCTAAAGCATAAAGCACACGTTCGAATCCTACACTTCTCGATTTGCGCAACTCTTCTAATACAGACCTTGCGCTCTTATCGGCAAAACCCTCCACGCTACGGAGGTCATCGTATGTCAGACGGTACAAGTCAGCCACACCACGCACCAATCCTTTCTCATACAGAGCTGACACTGTCTCGGTTCCTATCCCTTCAATGTTCATAGCCTTTCGCGAAACGAAATGCTCTATCTTTCCACATATCTGAGGTGCACATCCGCTTTCGTTAGGGCAATACCATGCCGCCTCTTCCTCGTTTCTCATCAGTTCTGTTCCGCAAACAGGACATTTTTTCACAAACTCCACTGCCTTTGCCCCCTCTCTGCGTTCCTTAGTCTCGACTGCTGTTATCTTTGGGATTATCTCTCCTCCTTTCTCGACATAGACCATATCACCTTCGTGGAGATCCAGACTCCGCATGAAGTCTTCGTTGTGGAGCGTTGCCCGACGCACCTGGGTGCCCGACAACTGCACAGCCTCAAGGTTGGCAACTGGTGTGACTACTCCTGTACGCCCAACCTGATAAGTCACCTCAACAAGTCGTGTCAGGGCATTCTCAGGTTGGAATTTATATGCTATTGCCCAACGTGGCGACTTTGCCGTCATACCGAGTTCTTCCTGTTCAGCGAAACTATTAACTTTGATAACGATTCCGTCTGTTGCCACTGGCAGGTTTTTCCTCTCTATGTCCCAATGGTGTATGTATTCCATCACCTCATCTAAATTCCTGCACAATCTCATGTTACGGCTTACGTTGACACCCCACTCCCTGCTTTTCTCCATCATCTCGTAATGTCCGTCCAAAGGCAGTTCCTCGCCAAGTGTGTAATATATATACGTTGTCAATTCCCTGCGTGCCACCTCCTTGACATTAAGTGTCTTGAGTGTTCCGGATGCAGCATTTCTTGGATTGGCGAACAACTGTTCTTCCTGTTCTGCCCGCTCCCTATTCAATCGTTCGAAACTCGTCCAAGGCATCAAGACCTCTCCTCTGAATTCTACATTTTCCGGATAGTCGCCAATGAGTCTCAGAGGCACATTTCTGATTGTCCGTATGTTCTCAGTCACGTCATCACCCTTTTTCCCATCACCTCTTGTGACAGCCTTTGCCAGTTTCCCATTCTCATATATGATTGAGATACTGCTTCCATCGAATTTCAGTTCACAGACCACATCGAAATCCCGTCCAATAGACTTTTTCGTCCTTTCATACCACTCTCTCACCTCTCCCTCAGAATAAGTGTTCGCAAGCGAAAGCATCGGCCTTCCGTGCGCCACCTGCCTGAACTCGGTCATAGTCTGCACGCCGAGGTCACTCCCGACACGTTTTGTTGGACTCTCAGGGTCGTCCATCTCAGGATGCAATGCCTCCAATGCCTCCAGCCGTTTCATCTCCATGTCAAACTCTTTGTCGGATATGCTCGGCATATTCAGCACATAATACTCATACTCCCACCTCCTCAACTTTTCCCTGAGTTCCAGTATCTCTCTCCTTTCGTCCATATTCAAAATCACGATTGTATATTCTCAATTTGCAAAGTTACTATTTTTTCCCTTTTCTGCAAAACTATTTCACAAAAACTTATTCACAGTCTTGATTTGGATTCACAAATAGAATCTATCAGTCAGTTTCTGATACCATTCACTTCTCACTCCTCGCTCCTTTTCCACATACTCACTCTCTTCTACACAGTTCTCAACTTTCAAACCAAATTCAAACAATGTTCTTCTTATCTTGCCGTCTTTCGTACCGGACACTCTCAGCCTTCTCTGCAAAACCAACCTATCAGCCGCACGAATCACATCATCTTCCCTGTCATACGGGAATATCATTGCAAACACCCCATCTTCTTTCAAGTGCCGTCTTGCAAACCTGCACAGTTCAGCCACGTCAAAATCCTCGCCATGTCTTGCCATCAACCGCCCCTTGTCTGGGCATTTCAGTGAGTCCTTGAAATATGGAGGATTGCAAACCACTACATCGTATTTTTCCTCACCTCCGTACTCTTCAAATCTGTTCTCGCATATCTTTATCCTGTCGGCGAATGCCGACATTGCCACGTTGATTGCAGATTCTTCAGCAGCACCATGATCTGCCTCTACTCCAACGATGATAGCTTTTGGAAATCGCTCAGCCATCATCATTGCGATGAGTCCAGTTCCGCTCCCTATGTCCATTATTCGCATTTTGCCGTCAGTCACCTTACTGCCTGCTGCCCAAGCACCTAACAGGACTCCGTCAGTGCCTACTTTCATAGCCGAACGTTCCTGTCTGATTTCGAATGTTTTGAACCTGAACGTGTTTTCTCTCATTTTACCTCTTTCAACTTATAGCCTTTCTTTCTAAGCAACTCCACCACCCCACCTGGACCATACAGATGCAATGCACCTACGACAACGAAACAGCTCCCCTCCTTCATCATTGCCGGCAATTTCTCAGCCCATGCCTCGTTTCTCATATCCACCATCTCTGTCCATTCCGCCTGCGTCATATCCTCCATTGAAATCTTAGCCAATCCATATAGGTCGCCTTGTCTGTAGAAATTCACAAGTGAATCCATCCTCTCCTTCAACATTGCTTTCCCAGCCATACATGTTTCGTAAAGTTCCCGTGCCTGCTGTTCCTCGCTGCCAAGTCCCATAAGCAGCCGCATCTGCTGTTCCACGCTCTCAAGTCCCATCACCCGTTTGCCTTCCAGCACTGACATGTTTTGGAAATATGAATCCATCCCCACTTCGTCAGGTTCTTTGGGATAAAGTCTTTCCAGCACAGATGTCGTCCACATTGTCTCGACCATAGCCGGACGCATGATATCGACCATCTCTATTCCGAACCCCATATCAGCCTCCAGCACAGAATCCAGCAAACCATATTCCCTGAGGGTCAGCAATTCAGATATTCGTTTCTCTCCACGCATATATTTCATGGTTGCCGCCATAACCTCCTGCTCGTCAATCACAATCTCACCGACCACAATGTCGCAATCGTTATACCACTTGAATGCCTGCGTTCCGCCTAACGCTTTTGCCGTCAATATATGGTTAGACCCGATGATATACGATTTTTTCTTCAGTCCCTGTCCCGACACTTCGTACATAATCTGTCCTCTCGCCACAAGTGCAATCATCAAGCATGCTACAAGTGTTATCGTTTTCCTCATGTTTCACCTCCTTGTCCTGAAAAATTCCTTCATCAGCGAGGCGCACTCTTCAGCCATCACCCCACCTGTCACATCCGTCTTAGGGTGCATCACATCCTCCGAGAAGTGCCTGTACCCCATTTTCTCGTCTCCCGCACCATACACCACCCTACCAATCTGGCTCCAGCGCAATGCTCCAGCGCACATAATACATGGTTCGACAGTCACGTACAACGAACAATCAGGCAAGTACTTGGCTCCCAAAGAGTTCATCGCAGCAGTCAGAGCCAGCATCTCAGCATGAGCCGTAACGTCCTTTAGCCGCTCTGTCTCGTTATGTGCCCTTGCTATCACCCGTCCGCCAGCCACGACCACAGCCCCTATCGGTATCTCGCCCTCCTCTGCCGCTTCTCTTGCCTCGCTGAGTGCCATCTTCATATAGTATGAATCGTCCATCATAATGTCATTGCAAGCATGTCTGCAAACCGCTCCACTCCCTCTTCGAGCTTGTTGCCTATCATCGGTTTAAGCATGAAGGGTATGTCAGCCTTGACGGTGACTTTCATCCTTGTCTCATCCTCCGAGATTGCAACAAACTGCACCCACAGGTTGGCATTGACCGGAATGCCCGTAAATCCGAATTTCACCATCTTCGGCATCTCTCGGTCTATTATTCTCATTTCGACCTTGCCCACCATATCTGCGTTGAATGAGATGCAATCTTCCTCGAAAGTCATGTCTTTCACCTTATCCTTCATCTCCTGAGGTACATTCTGCAGATATTTCTCTACGTTCCTCAAATCTGTCATTTCCGCATAGACAGTCTCCCTGTTCTTCAGGATTCTCTTCTGTTTGCTTTCGTACGTTTCCATAATATAGCATTTTTTTCTTGATTTTTCTTCACTGCACCAGAAATTTTCACTACCTTTGCACCCGCTATGAACGAATCATTCATCTCTTATATCTGGTTCAACAGGCTGTACATTCCTGTTCAGCGGACTCTCCTCGGCGAGATTGTCGAGATTGTCTCCCCCGGCATTCCGAACCACGATTCTGGTCCCGACGCTTTCAATGCGAAGCTGCGTATTGACGGACATTTCTGGGCTGGCAATGTCGAATTTCATGTTCGTGCTTCCGACTGGCACCGCCATCACCACGACTCTGACCCTGCCTACCAGAACGTCATTCTCCACGTTGTCCTCGAAGCTGACGAGCAGATTTTCACCGAATCAGGTTCCCCAATACCCACTGTAGCCCTCGACTACCCTTCGTTCATCCGCTCCAACTACGACAATCTGATCACCTCACCCTTCGGCTGCTGTTCACGTCTCTCCGAAATCAGCCGTATCAACGTCACCTCCTGGCTTGAGCACCTGCTTGTCGAGCGTCTCGAACTGCGTGCTGAAAACATCGACTATATCCTCAACGAGACCACGAACGACTGGGACGAGGCTCTCTACGTGCTCTATGCCCGTTCTCTCGGCAGTTCTGTCAATTCTGACGCCATGCAGCAACTGGCACTCTCGATGCCACTGCGCCTTCTTCGCCATTATTCTGACCGACCAGCGGATCTTCGCGCCATGCTCCTCGGTCAGGCAGGACTCATCCAACGTCTTCCTGATTCGTTCGACAAACCGCTCCTTGAGCGTGAATATGCTTTCCTGCGCAACAAATACTCACTGACTGCACCTGCTGCCGATTTCAAATTCTGCCGTATGCGCCCGGCTGCCTTTCCTACTGCCCGTATTGTCGCTCTTGCCGACTCTATACCCGACCTTCCGTCAGTTCCCGACCTTGTCGGCAATCCTGAGCGTCTTTCCGCCTACTCCCCTCTCTCGCTCATCAACTGCTTCCTGCCGCTTCTTTTCCATTACGCCACCACACACAATCTTCCTGCCCTTCAGGACCACATCATCGACATGTTCCACACTCTCCCTGCCGAACGTAACCGAATCACCCGCAATTTCTCGGAATACGGCATCAAGGCTTCATCGGCTGCTGAATCGCAGGCACTTATTCATCTTCAAAAGACACGCTGCCTCAGTCACGACTGTCTGCGCTGCCGCTTCGCGCACATGCTTCTGTCTAAAGACCGAAATCCTCGTTAGGCTTCACTGCCACCTTCACGATTATCTTTTTATGCACATCTCCACAATCTATCATCGGGGCATGTGCATCTTCAGGGAAGAATATCACGAACTCACCCTTCTTCACCTCCACCACATCCTTCACCTTGTCAGCATAGAAGAAATAATCCTTCGCTTCGTCTGAATCTGTCAGTTTCTTCATATCACCTACCGGTGCAAACCCCATCTTCTCTGTCCCGCTTATTGGCACCTGTATGTCGATATATCGCCTGTGCGACTCGAACTTTGCCTCGTCAAGTGTTTTTCCATGGATGTTATCGACATTCATGAACACATACTCTCCGTCCAGTTCTATTCTGCCCTCTTTCAATTCTTCCATGTTGAGGGACTGCAGAATCTCCATGACCATTCTGAAATTCTTGTGCAGTCCATCGTAAGCATGTCCGTTTTCCAATCTGTCTTTAATCATATCCTTGAATTTTTACAACCCTTGCAATCCTTGCACCCCCTGCGTTTTCTGACAGCACACACCGCTCTTCTGAACGCCGACCACAAAGCCACCGCGACAATCAGTCCGACGACCACCTCCTGCCAGACTCCCATTTTCAAGCTCTGGTATGCCACGAACGACACTATCCATGCCAACACTATGGTGTAGGCACATGCAAACAATGCCCATAGCCAATTTCCTGTCTCGACCCTTATGCTGCCCAACGTACCTATACACGGTATGTATATCAGCACGAAGAGCATGAAGCTCAATGCCACCATCATGTCCCAGTTCTCAGAATCCTGAATCCTCTCGCCGAGCGGTCCGTCGCCTTCATACAATATTCCCATCGTACTGACCACAATCTCTTTGGCTGTCACGCCTGTAATCAGGGCCACGCTCGTTTTCCAGTCAAATCCTAAAGGCTCGACAGCAGGCTGGACGAATTTGCCTATCTGTGCCAGATATGACCCTTCGAGTTGTTCCCTGTCGGTCATTTCCTCGCCCGCCATTGGGAAATAGCTCAATGCCCATATCAGTATTGACCCCACAAGTATGGTAGTACCGATTTTCTTCAAATATTGCTCGCACTTGTCCCACGTGTCGCGCATGAGCATTCTGAAGGTAGGGAACCTGTATGGCGGCAGCTCCATGACGAACGGCACCTCCTCTTTCGAGAACAGCACTTTCTTGAATATCTTAGCCATCAGTCCCGCCAGAATAACCCCAGCAAGATACATGGCAAACATCACGGTGCCAGCATATTTTGCAGGGAAGAATGCTCCAGCCATCAGCAGGAATATCGGCAGACGAGCTGAACATGCCATCAGCGGTATTATCAGTATAGTCACCATCCGTGCGTTTCTGTTCTCAATGGTACGTGTTGCCATGATTGCTGGCACGTTGCACCCGAATCCCATGATGAGCGGTATGAACGACCGTCCGTGCAACCCTACCTTATGCATGATCTTGTCCATTATGAATGCAGCCCTCGCCATATATCCCGATGCCTCCATGAGGTTGATGAAGAAATAGAGTATCAGTATGTTTGGCAGGAACACCAGCACTCCGCCTACACCGCGTATTATACCGTCGCAAACGAGGTCTTCCAGTATTCCGTCCGGCATAAGCAGATGTATTCCCCCGGCAATCCATGCAAGTCCCTTTTCAATCCATTCCATCGGATAGCTGCCGAGCACGAATGTTGCCTGGAACATCAGGTACAAAGCCCCGAAAAAGAGCGGGTACCCCCATATCCTGCTCGTCACAACCGAATCTATCTTCTCGGTCATAGTCTTTCCTCCATGCCGTTCCCTCTCCCGGTACGTCTCCTTCAATGCTCCTGATATGAATCCATACTTCACGTCCTGAAGCACATTCTCTGGCGAATCCTTGAACTCGCTCTTTATCGCTTCACGACACTCTTCAACGACCTCATTGTACGGACCCTTTGCCCTTTCACTGACATATCTTTCCACTTCGTCGTCACCGGAAATCATCCTGATGGCCATATACCTTGCCGTGTAGTCCTCAAAGGTCACCCCTGCCGAGGCGAGCGTTCCTTTCACCCTATTTATCTGAGCCTCAATCTCTGCCCCGTAGTTGATATGCACGTGTCTGACTGTCTCCTCCTCATCCTCATAGACTTTCAGTATGGTGTCAAACAGTTCGTGTATTCCCTTCATCTGTGTCGATACTGTCGGGATGAATGGCACACCGATCATCTCGCCGAGCGACTTGTAGTCGAACTTGTCGCCTTTTGCTTCGAGTTCGTCGTACATATTCAGTGCCACAACCATCCTGACGTTCATGTCGAGGAGCTGAGTCGTGAGGAACATGTTACGCTCGATGTTGCCGGCATCTACTACGTTTATCACAACGTCTGGCCGTTCGTTGACTATCTGAGCCCGCACATACTTCTCCTCTGGGCTGTATGCCGAAAGCGAGTATGTTCCCGGCAAGTCAACAAGTTTTATTTTATATCCCTTGTAGTCAAACTCAGTTTCCTTGGCATCGACGGTCACTCCAGAATAGTTTCCCACCCTCTCGCGCATCCCCGAGATGACATTGAACAGCGATGTCTTGCCGGCATTTGGGTTGCCCACCAATGCTATAGTGATTTCCTTGTGCCGCTTCATCGCTTCACGGTGGACTTCCTCCGAAATCACCAGCTCCTTCTGCTCCACATCTGCCGGTACACTGTCCGCAGCTTCCATCACGCTGACCACTGTAATCTTCTCAGCCTCAGTGGCACGGAGGCTCACCTTATAGCCCATCACGCCATACTCCGTAGGGTCGCCAAGCGGTGCCCGTCCGAGCACCTCAACCTCCTTTCCCTTCACGAATCCCATCTCCACAATCCGCCTTCTGAAGCCACCATGCCCAGCCACCTTGGCAATCACAGCCTTTCCTCCGACTTCTATATCTGACAGTTTCATACTCTTTCGATTATTATGCCTAATCTCCCCAAGTTATATACGACCGCAAATTTACAACCTTTCCCCGAATTATCCAACTATTTTTCAATCAAAAATTTCCACATTCATATCATACTGGTTTTCAGCGTATTCATATTTTGTCCGCAATTCCTTTGCAGATTCGGCATTTTATTCATACCTTTGCAGCACAATTGTAGTTTATTATGATTACGTTCCGTCTTGCCACCGTTTCCGACATTACAGACCTCCTGCAGCTATACTCCGCAGCTCGCCTGCGTATGGCTTCAGCAGGCAATCCACACCAGTGGACAGAGAGATATCCCCAACGGGAACTCCTTGACGAGGACATAGAAGCAGGTCGCAGTTACGTCATGCTTGACGATGACAAAACTATCATGGCAGCTTTCGTACTTCTCATAGGTCCCGACCCAAACTACCGTCAAATAGACGGAGCGTGGCTGAACGACGAACCGTACGCCACAATACACCGACTTGCAAGTCGTCCTGACTGCCACGGTATTTTCCATGAATGTGTCCGTTTCTGCCGGACAATTTGCGCAAATCTGCGTGTCGATACACACCGCGACAATCTCATCATGCAACACCTCGCCACGAAAGAGGGGTTCCACTACTGCGGCATAATCCGTCTCATCTACAAAACAGCTGATGCCGAACGACTTGCGTATCAGATGGCATTTCCATAAGATTGCCAAGGTGGGGTCCCCAAAACAACTGAGATAACTGAGATAACTGAGATTTGTCTGTTTTTTCTCTATTTGCAAGACGGAGATTTCATAGTCCATTGAGGTCAAGATAAGCGTTGAATATATTGGATAATTTCTTTGCGAAGATACAGAGTTATTACGAAATAAGACAGTAATAGCATGAGCATTTTTACTGATATTACTGATGTTTTTCCTGATTTCGTGGCTCTTTTGCAATTTAGTTGAAATTACCTTCATAAACACAGTTGCTTTCACT
>JAKSNT010000001.1 GCA_024399575.1 Paludibacteraceae bacterium | reverse complement strand
ACCCCTATTCCCCGCTGCTCCTGTGCCCGCCAGTTTCGCTGGCGGTTCATCCCTCCCCCAGGGCGAAGCCCTCAAGCAGTGGTTTCTCTTCATCCAGCAGCATTGCCGCTTCGACCAGCTGATTCTCGAAACGCAGGGCAGCAGACAGTGGATCCATGTCAGCACCTGCCGAGACGAGAGCCGTAACAGGCAAGCCTGCCTGACCCTGAAACGGTGAATTAGTCGTGAGTTCGTCATGCCTTTGTCGATACTTCGCTATGCCTCCGTTCTTGAACGGAGAAACGACGGACATTGAACGGACATTGAACGGAGGCATAAAAAAGGCACGACAGAGGATTTCTCTGCTCCGTGCAGCCCTCTGACTCTGTTTCACGCAGAATTCGCGTATCTTTTCACGCAGAATACGCAGAATTCGCAGAGAAAGAAATTCCCATAATTCTGCGTATTCTGCGTGAGATAAAAAACATTCTGCGTGAGAAAAAGGGCGAAAAGAAACGGTGACTATGCCCATCCTCCACCGTGCCTCCAGCGTGCCTTCGCCGTGCCTCCACCGTTCGGTGGACAACCGGTGGACAATCGGTGGACCATCGGTGGAGGCATAAAAAAGGCATTCTGGAGGATTTCTCCACCGTGGACGCATCCCTGCATCTGTTTCACGCAGAACCCTGTATCTTTTCACGCAGAATTCGCAGAATTCGCAGAGAAAGAAATTCCCATGATTCTGCGTATTCGGCGTGAGATAAAGAAATATTCTGCGTGAGATAAAATATTCGGCGTGAGACAAAGAGAATCACCTTGCAAGGCTACGCAGCACCTCCAGACTTTTCGCCTCGCCAAAGCCCTCCAAATGGACCTGATAATACCTGACGATAAAATCGACCATCCTGCTCCTTTCTCTCCCACTCAGTCTAAAATCAACATCCCTCATCATCTTCACCAGACATCCGGTCATCTCAGAATCCAGAACCTCGCCAAAACCATATCGTACAGCCTTGCCCTCTGAAACATCAATCACGCATCCATCGGAATAATCACTTAAATCAGGCATTATCCCTATATAATGCATCATCCTTATAAGAAACAACAGATGCCAATCCTGAACACCCTCCCTCAGCTCATCAAACTCGATTATAGACTTTTCTATGAAGTCGAACACCCTTCCGTCGCCTCCGCCATACCTGAATGTCCGCCAAATCATCTCTGCCAGGAATTGCGACACGAGCATCTTCATCGGGTTCAACGTCAAATCGCTGTTCACCCTATAGACACGACAGTCGCTCAAATACCGTACCTTCGCATTCTCTTTCCCACGAAACTCGACGTCAAGCAGAGTCAACGGCATCAGATAGCCACGTTTAACCTTTGACGAACGTCCCCTGACACTGACTGAGACAGACACCACTTCTGCCGACTCTGTAAACAGATTCAACATATAGCTGTCGTCACGGTACTGCGTTGATGTCAAGACAATCGACTTCACCTTATCTCACATTTTCCCCTATACACACCACGCAGAATCCCCCCGTTATGGCACTCAAAATCAAAAACAACCTTATCCCCTCTTATCTCCAAAAAACCAGAAACAGGATAATAGAACAGACCATCGAGCTTATCCTCAATCGAAACCTGATCCGTCATGTAGTACGAACCACGGTAAAAGAACCCTCCTCTCGACCTGAGCATTCCGAAAGGGTCTTTCGAATACCTCATCACATACCTGCCATAGACCTCGCCACAAGGCACATAAACCTCCAATATAATCTCAATCTCGCCACACCCCAACCTCAGCACTCCCCTACGCGAACCATAGCCGGTCGCTTCATAAATATTCAGTTCAGCATCAGTCAATTCAAGATTCATCACACCTTTGTCGGGCTGTTCAAACTCATACACCGACTTGCCACCCATCTTCGCGAAACCCAACTTACCGAAATAGCGACAGTTCGCCGTATCGCCCTCAGCAGTAACATAATCAACCAGCACCTCATACCTGCCCAACTTGCATTTATTTATCTGTACATCCAATACCGAAAAAGCGACAAACCTGCCATCGCTGTCCTGACTCTCGTAACGCGCAGCATCTCCTTCAAGATAGCTTATCCTGGACTCATAATAGTCAATTGCATTTACCGAAACAGAATCCTTTCCGCCGAGGGAGAAACGGCCGACAGGTACAGTCCTCACATTCTTCCTATAGCAATCAACGACTATGGTGAAATTTATCTCCTTACGCAACGCTATGCTGTCATTCACGTCTTCAACTTCAAAAAAGAATTCATACCCAACCAATCTGTCGTCATAGAAGCAACGGTTCATGAACACATTTTCATACCTTCGACTGGTTTTCAACTCCTTATAATCATTACCGTATGCCGAAACAGCTGCAACAGCCGAAATCAACAAGAAAAGCAATCCCCTTTTCATAACATTCCGAGAGCCTTATCCTCTTTTTTCTTCATTTCCTCAAACTCAGCATCGGTCTTGTCGCCCTGACCGGTAAGATGCAATATCCCATGAATCATAACCCTCATCAATTCATGACCGAACGACACCTTATATTCCTCGGCATTGCGTCCCACGGTATCAACCGAGATGAAGATATCGCCAGCTATCGTCGAACCATCGGTATAGTCAAACGTAATGATATCAGTGAAATAATCATGACTGAGATACTCCCTGTTGATCTCCAGGATACGGTTGTCGGAACAGAATACATACGCTATCTCGCCTATCTTGCAACCATATTCAGCTGCTACAGCCTTAATCCATTTCGAGACCTCCCTATGCCCGAACTTTGGCATTTTGGCATCATCTACGTTGAAACTTATCATAATTGCTTTTTCTATAAAACGAGAGACCTGACAGTCAAAAGGTTCTGCCCCCTCTGTCAAGTCTCTTACATGATTTTGTATTCGCACCGGGAATCGAACCCGGATCTACAGCTTAGGAGGCTATTGTTCTATCCATTGAACTATGCGAACATCTGCCGATTTCGGTCAATCAGCGTCTTCCCTTGCCATTCCCGCCATACTGCTTACGCTGCTGTTCCTCCATCTGCTTCTTCATAGCAAGCTGCTGTGCTTTCTGAGCAGCCTCCAGACGAGCCATGAAACCGCTCTTCTTTTTAGCAGGCTTTGCAGCATTCTTTGCCATTTTCTCCTTCAACTTATCCTCATTGACGAACAACCGGAACATATATGTCTGGAAAATAGTAATCAACAGCGAAACGAAATAATAATACGACAAACCTGACGCATAATTATTGAACATGAACATGAACATCAGCGGCATCAAATACATCATCCACTTCATCATCTTCGCTGACTGGTCATTGCTTGCCTGACCTGCCATGTTAATCTTCGTATATACAATGTTAGTTATCGTCATCAGCAGGCAGAACAACGAAATGTGATTGCCGAAATAAGGTGTAATCAATGGGATATAAGCATCCCACGAAACTATTGCATCGTATGCCGAAAGATCCTTAGCCCAAAGGAAACTCTGCCCTCTCAGTTCGAAACAGGTAGGGAAGAAACTGAACATTGCGAACAGCACAGGCCATTGCAGCAACATCGGTATGCATCCGCTCATAGGGCTGACCCCAGCCTTGCTGTAAAGAGCCATCGTGGCCTGCTGGCGCTCCATTGCCTTTTCAGCCGGTATCTTTTCGTTTATTTTCTCAATTTCAGGACGCAACAACCTCATCTTTGCCGACGACATGAACGACTTATACATCAACGGGAAGACAACGATCTTTATGATTATCGTCATCAGCAGTATAATTATGCCATAACTCGTGAACCACGAACCCAACCAGTTGAACATCGGAATGATTATCAATGTCGTAATCCAACTGAATATCTTCCACCCCATTGGGATTATCCTGAACAACTCCAATTCCTCGCCTTCCTCAGCATTATCGTCATATCCCCTTAAGACCTTATATTGGTTAGGACCATAGAAGATACGCAATGAAGTCGCCTTATCACCTCTTGGGTCAAATGGCAACGAACCTTGCATCTTGTGATTCCTGATATAATCTGATTTATCAGGCAATACCTCGCTTTCAACGACAGTCCCGGTGAACGATTCTTCTGCAATCATTATGGTCGAGAAGAAATGATCCTTGAATGCTACCCATTGCACCTTGCTGCTCAACTCCTCTTTATCGCTGTTTCCCTCAGACAATCGTTCAACATCATCACCCGTATATCTGTAATTCAGTGCAGAATACCGCACCTCAAACTTCCGTCCCTTCTCGTTCTGGCGAACAGCCTGCTGACATTGCATATCAATCGTCTGGACATTCTGAGCCAACACATCAGTCAGATTATGTGCCTGGATAGACATCTTTGTCATATATTCATTGTCAGGCACATCATACACAATATCAAGCCAACGCACATCGTCCACCGCAAGACGCATGACAACTCTCTGCCCCGCATCAGTCTTGGAGACTATTGGTGTAAAATACAAGTCCTTGGTATTCAATATCCTGTTACGTGCGATGAGTGTAAAATTCATCATTGCGTCATTCCCGTCAAACAACATGTATGCAGTCGAATCATACCTGTGTTCCCCAATTATCTCAACGCTCCTGACACGTCCACCCTTGTTGGTGAATACCATTTTCAGCTTACCGTTCTCAATAGAAGTCAACTTCTCGACACCAACACCTGCATTTGCAAAATCGCCAAATTTCTCAACCAGTCGCGCAGAATCTGCAGTTTCTTCACCTATTGCAGCCAAAGAATCCCTGCGTGCCTGTTCTCTCTCATACTCAATCTTGCGTGCCAACGCATCTTCCTTCACCCTGGCAACAGAATCCATCTCAGCCTGACGACGAGCCATTTCCTCTTCGCTCGGTCTGTTAAGCCAGCTGAATCCAAATATTACGACAAATATCAGTAATAGACCTATTATTGTGTGTTTATCCATCAGTCTTTATTATTTCGTGCCATCACAGCCTTGATAAAACTCATAAACAGAGGATGCGGTTTCAATACAGTACTTGAATACTCTGGGTGGAACTGTACTCCGATATACCAAGGGTGTTCGGTCAGTTCGATAATCTCGCCAAGCCCAGTCTCAGGATTCCTACCAGAGATTATCATACCATTCTCCTCGAATTCATGCGAGAACTTGTGATTGAATTCAAATCGATGACGGTGTCTTTCCCTTATCATCTCGACACCATAGATTTCAGATGCCTTACTTCCATGCTTCAACGCGCATGCATAACCGCCGAGCCTCATAGAACCACCTTTTTCCAAAATGTTCTTCTGCTCCTCCATCATGTCAATCACCTTGTGTCGCGTATTCGGATTTATTTCAGCCGTATGCGCATCCATATATCCCAACACATTTCTCGCAAACTCAATTGCCATGACCTGCATTCCAAAACAGATTCCAAGACATGGCACTTCGTTTTCGCGTGCGAAACGTGCAGCAACAATCTTACCCTCAACTCCACGTTCACCGAACCCTGGTGCTATCAATATACCATCGTAACCAGACAATTTCTCAACCACATTGTCATCGTCAATATCGTCCGATAGAAACATATCCATCTTCAATTTCCTGTCATTGTACGCCGATGCGTGAGCCAGACTCTCCGAAATAGACTTATATGCATCAGGCAACGAAACATATTTGCCTACCAATGCAATCCTAACTTCTTCCTTTGCATTATGGAACTTATCCAGGAACCGGTTCCAATCTTTCATATCGGCAGCTGTCGCCTCGGGATCATATCCAAGTCTCTTAAGCACCACACGATCCAGACCTTCCTTCTGCATATTCAGCGGCACTTCATAGATACTTCTCGCATCTGCGCTTTCAATAACTCCCTCAATGTCAACATTGCAGAACTGAGCCACCTTCTGGCGCATATTCTCACTGATATGGTGTTCCGTTCTCAGCACCAAAATGTCAGGTTGCACGCCCTCCTGCTGCAATTCCTTCACAGAATGCTGGGTAGGCTTAGTTTTCAACTCACCTGCAGCCGCCAGATAAGGCACATATGTCAAATGAATGCACAGACAATCCTTGCCTAGTTCCCATCTCATCTGACGGACAGCCTCAATATAAGGCAATGATTCAATATCTCCTACAGTTCCTCCTATCTCAGTAATGACGAAATCCCATTCATGCTTGCTACCACACGCCTTGACACATCGTTTAATTTCGTCGGTGATATGAGGGACCACTTGAACCGTCTTTCCAAGAAAATCACCTCTTCTCTCGCGGTTTATAACATTCTGATATATCCTTCCGGTTGTCACATTGTTTTCCCTCGACGTTTTGACATTCAGAAACCTTTCATAATGTCCTAAATCCAAATCGCTCTCATATCCATCGTCAGTAACGAAACATTCACCATGCTCGTATGGATTCAAAGTCCCCGGATCTATATTTATGTATGGATCAAGTTTCTGATTCGTAACCCTATAGCCACGCGCCTGAAGGAGCTTTCCCAAAGAAGCTGAAATGATTCCTTTGCCTAACGATGACGCAACACCACCTGTAACAAAAATATACTTTGTAGCCATGTTCACATTTTTTTCGGGTGCAAAGTTACGCATTTTAATTGGAAAAAATGACATTTCAGCGAAAAAAGTATTCATTTTTTTTACCCACTCAAAAAAAATATCTAATTTTGCACAAAATTCATAAGAGAAAGCACTATCTTAATAATATGAAAAAAAGAGAAAAGACAAGACACGAAATCATCGAAACTGCACAGAAACTATTTTCAGAAAGAGGCAGAAATAATGTAACAATGGGAGACATTGCCAAAGCATGCAACAAATCCCGCCGTACTATTTACAACTACTTCATTAACACCGACTTCCTCTACTTCGCAATCATCGAGGATGAATTGGAACACATGTTATCAGAGCTCACAAGCATCGCAAACAGCGTTCTGCCTGCCGACAAGAAACTTGAGAATTTCATTCTAATGCATTTCCGTTGCATCCGGAAAGCAACCGAACGAAATGTTTCTGTCCGCACATCGTTTTACAAAAATTACGAAGAGATAGAACGCGCACGCCGCCCAATCGACTTCAAGGAGATACGCATCATAAAACAAATCCTCACCGAAGGCAGCATGAACGGCATTTTCGACATACACGATACGCAATGGTTTGCAATGCTGATTCTCTATGCCATCAAGGGCATTGAACTCCCTTACCTCAACCACAATATAGGCACGCACCTTAGCGAAAACTTCTCCTCTATCATGCTCCGCATATTCAATGGAATACTCAGACGACGCATATAAATCGAGGCTTTAGAATGCAGAAAAAATAATTTTCTGAAAATCCTTTGCTATATTAAAAATAGTTCGTACCTTTGCACTCCCAATTTTGGGATAACTAAAACTTATATTATTATGTACTTGGATTCTGAAAAGAAACAGGAAATCTTCGCTAAGTACGGAAAGTCTAACACTGATACTGGCTCACCTGAAGCCCAGATAGCATTGTTCTCATACCGTATTAGCCATTTGACTGAGCACCTTCAGTCAAATCACAAGGATTATAGCACAGCCCGTTCGCTCCGTATGCTCGTTGGTAAACGTCGCCGTTTGCTCGATTACCTCAAAAACAAAGACATCGAACGCTACCGTTCTATCATCAAAGAACTCGGTCTTCGTAAGTAAAAAGAAGGTTTCAAGAAAAAAAAGAGAGGCAACTGGAATTTGGTTACCTCTCTTTTTTTCACCATTCCACCTTTTTCCCCGAATTCTGTGACGACTCAAAAAAAATATTTCACCATTTATTTTCTAAATCAAAATAAAATACCTACCTTTGCAAAATAATAACAAACATACTTTCACTTGCCATTGATATGAAAATCAACAAAATCCACTACTTTGTCTTGCCGGCGATTCTGGTTTTGACATGGCTTATTATCAGCCGCTACACCTTCAATCCAAATCCTGATCTGAATGGTGATAATTTCTATTACTATATGTATGCCACATCGTTGGCATCAGGCAAAGGATATTCTGACATTTCAGCAGTCGGCAATCCTCCTTCGTCCACCTATCCTCCAGGCTATCCAGCCATAATGACTCCAATACGTTTTCTGACTGACAGTATTATAGTTCAGAAATGGCTTAACGAGTTGTTTGTACTTCTCGGGGTTCTGCTGATTTATTTCATCTTGCTCAGGCATGGCTTTTCAATCGGTGTCTGTTTCACCGTGGCATTTGCTGGATTGTTCTGCCCGCGACTATGGCATTTCTCGACCATGATGATGGCTGAAGCCTCGTTTTTTGGCATGAGCCTACTCGCCATATATGCCCTTTACAGAATGAGTTCAGACGAAAAAACAATATGGAGCGAACTGCGTTCTCCATGGTTTTACGTAATGCTGGCTGCGAGCATTTTCACATACTACATCCGCACACAAGGGCTCGCACTCATGGCAGCAGTATGTTTCGTGTTGCTCATCCGCAAACGCTGGGGTGCACTGCTGGCATCAGTCGGTGGGTTCATTGCAGGATACATGCCATGGTCGCTAAGAAACAAGACTCTTGGGCTGAGCGACAGATACTTCAGCATGGTTCTCGAAAACAATCACTGGCGTCCTGAAGAAGGCACCTTATCCATAGGCGAAGTGATACAACGCTTCTTCGAGACTATGAAAATGCTCGTCTTCAATGCAATTCCAAATTCCGTTGTACCTTTCATAGACGTTGATTGCGACAATCCTTCCTATACAGTCGGAATATACATACTCGGAGCTCTGATTGTAGCTCTGATTTGCATTGGTTTCTGGCAAATGCCAAAATTGAGATGGCTTCTTATTGGTTATATTGGTGCGACATTGTCCATCATATCGCTTTTCAGCACTCCGAGCGGCAACCGCTACATAACATCCATACTGCCTATACTCACAATGGGATTGTTCTTAGGCATCTGGTTCAGCATACAATGGCTTCTGCGTCTGAAATGGAAACAACTCTCCTTCTCGGCTTTTTTCCTTATTCCACTCGTTTTCCTGTCGCACAAAGGACTTGCCGAGGAACATCTCATCAGCACCAGCAAAACACCTGTCAACTACCAGCAATTTTTTGCCATAGGCACATACCTGAAACAGAATGTAAAAAAAGATGCAGTCATCTGCTCGCGCAAACCGACAATGCTTTATTTCTACAGCGAACGATACCAGACATCATATTTATGGACCGAAAATGCCGAAGAACTGCTCATCGACCTGATTGACAAAAATGTATCATACGTGGTACTCGACAATCTCGGCTACAGTTCCACACCTCGCTACCTCTATCCTGCGATTCAGAAATATCCGCAATTCTTTCCAGAGGCTCTTGTACGATACGACAATACAGGCATGTACCTGCTTCGTTTTGACCGTGAACTCGCAGCTTCAGCGCTAAAAAAATAAAAACACAGCAATGGCTGTCTGTTCTTTACGCAGACAGCCATTACTATATCTTTTACTTTGAATAGAATTTTGTCGAAGTCTTGCCTGCATTAATGATATATACACCGCTCAGCAACGACGGCAGTTCAACCCAAGGTCCCTCAGAACTCATGAATTGATAAACAATCTTTCCATCCATCGTCATCACCCTGACAGGAATATTACTTCCGTCAAAGCCGACAAGCAACACCCTATTGCCGACGACGATGATACTCCTTCCGTTGCTCTTTTGTATATCAACCCTCTCCGTCATCAGTGTGAATCTCTCATCATCGCCGAGGATATCGCCCGTGAACGAATATTCCTCTCCTGCCAGCACATCAACAAATGCCTGTGTCTTCAAGTCAAACAGATACAACTGACTAAATCCTCTCAAATGCCGGGCATCAAAACTCAACGTGTAATTTTCGCCACCTATTCCAGCCTTGAACCCTATCTTTTGTCCGACAATGTTTCTTGAAGCATTAACCGAAGCCCTTCCCCATTTGTTCGTAACATAAATCATAGGCATCAGTTCCGCATCTGTCCATTTCTCGCCGTCATAACCATCATCATAGGCATCGCTGCTACCGCTGTTTACGACCAATGCTACAGTGTCATTGCTATGAATACCTCGAACGGCTATTTTCAGAATATTGGCATCTGTTTCATGAATCATAGGGTTCCATACTGCATTTTCATAATCCACATCCACATGCGCCCCCGACTCCCTTGAACGCACGAAAACGCCCAAACCAGGTTCTATCCTGTCTGGATAGCCCAAAACAGAAGCCAGGAATTTAGGACTTGACACCCACCGCTCGCCATTGAAGAAATAGACTTCGGAATTTGCACCATAGAACTGCATCTCGCTTATTTCGATTGGTGCGGAATAACTGTTGGTTATGAAATTCCAGCGACCCTTATCGTCATGAGTCTCCCTGTAAGTCAGGTCATACCTATGATTGCCTGACAGCAACTTGCAGTCAAAATCGTATAAGGCGGGTATCGAATCCGCCACCCTGTAGCCCTTCCATGCATCCATATTGACAAGCATCTGTCTCTCGTTCTCCCATTTCCCGTCATTCCACCACTGGATCCGCTTCTTCAGATTCAGGTTCCTCATCACGACATCCTTGCCTGGCGCTCCACAATAACTCCAAACCGTATCTTCCCCATTCCTTATTTTCATATCCAGATAACGCTGGATTCTCGCTCTCGGCTCGCCATACCTGAAACGGAGATACGATTGACTTGTATTGTCAGCCCCCAACTTCAGATATTGCTCCTCGCTATTATTTATCAAGCTGTCCTCAACGAGCAATTCTGCACCAGGGTCCAAAGTCAACGAACCATTTGCAAACACCGTCAATCTGTAGCAATCAGCCTCAATACCCTCTTTTATACGACATTTCGCCAAGATCTCGACTAAATGATCCACACTGCTGGGTTTCAGGTCAGGTCTCGACCAGCATGTGCTGTCATCCCAGTCACCGGGTTTCACGAACTGCATCTTACCCCTTGCCACATTCACAACTCGCCTAATAGTGGCAGATTGTCCACCTTTAGAAGTTGCATAAGCCTCAATTTCCAATGCTCCAGTCTTGAAACAGGTCAATAAAGTATCATTGTCAATGGTTGCAATATCAGGATTCAACGACTTAAAATGGTACTTAGCTTCGTCACCATAGTTCGACCTACACCAATAGTTCAAATTATAGTCTTTCAGAGTCGAGCTAATGAAATCATAACTTTCCAAACCAGCAATGAAATCATCCTCCCATTCGGCAGTCGTCATTGCTGTCGCTATACGTATCGTCGTGTCTTTCGATGCATCGAAATAATTATCTGTTCCACCAACTCTCGCAGTGAGTTTCACAGTACCTGTATCGTGAATGCAAATATACCCATTTTGGAACGAAGCGACATTCAGATTACTGCTTTCAACCGTAAAAGGATCAGCCTGATCACCATATCTGAGGTCAACCTTTATCTTGCCTGTCAGATTGTTCAACCCAGACAAATCGGTACTGTCCCAACTGATGTCTCGATAACCTTTTGTGATACTTATAGCAGTATGATATGGAATGGTATCAGCATTGTAATTGTCAGTCTGGTTGATAATAGCCTTTACAGTTACTCCACTGCCAAGTTTAGTTGCTGTCATTACTCCTGTTGAATTGTCGATTGACACACAGAACGAAGGCGAAGAATTTGCATCATACGAATCGTAAACAATACTTACTGCACTATCACCATTATCGTGGACTACCGACAGTTTCTGGGAACTCCCATAAGTCATATCCCTGACTGACGAGTTCCACCTCAACATAGGAGAAATACGTCTTGTCTGCATGGTTGCAGTCAGATATGTGTCATCATATTCAGCCATTCCGCTTATATTGGCAACAATTACTATGTCATGATCCTCAGAATGGCCGCTGGTTCCATCAATACAGGTACCTGGATAATGTTTCTTCACCTTGAGGACGTTGCCCACAATATCAACATATTTAGCCAACCCTTGATCAGCCAACTCATACGTAACCGTAAAATTGTTCACAGTTGCCGACGTGACATTCAACGTTATGCTGTCCTTGTAATCCACAGTGAAAGGGACACTCATTCCCCATTCAAATGTTCCTTCCGGTGGCAACACAGCCAAACTATGGTCAATGCAAAAACATACCAAAACGGTCAATAGACATAGTTTCTTCATAAACAAAAAATTTTAATGCTTTCCTCCACAAGTAAACAATATTATCTTCTTCGCGAAAAAATTAAATATTGTAACTATCCCAGTAGTAATAACCTTTCCAATCATCACATTCATTCCAGCGACATCAACCATAAGCCACATGATAGCTTGTGTCAACGCCATACCGACTGCTCCTATCGCAGCAAATATCATGAATTCAACTATTTTGTTGTCTGTCCTGTGCTCATCGAAAATCCAGAGCGTTGCCATGAGATAGGTGATTGTCAACCCAAAGAGATACCCTACAGCCACTCCCACCTGATAATATACACCGAATTTCACAGTGAGCAACCATAAAGTAGTAGCATCGACAACAAACGCCAATCCGCCTGACAGACAATATCTGTATAGTTGCCTGAACATTTATTCAAACAGTTTCGACTTCATCAAGCCCCACTTGCACAAGCGATAGGCAAATGACACTCTGATGACACCCAGACCGTAAATCGACGAGCGTTTCAAGTTAATCGACGATGCCTCATCAAAATATTTTGTCGGACAAGTCATCTCGCCTATCTCGTAACCCTTATAGAAAATCTGTGCCAGCATCTCGTTATCCAATACGAAATCATCAGAATCAGCATTATAATTGATATTTCTGAGCACCTCTGCCGAAAATGCCCTATATCCAGTATGATACTCCGAAAGTTTCTGATTCATAAGCACATTCTGTCCAAAAGTCAACAAACGGTTTGCCACATATTTATACCATGGCATTCCGCCTTTCAGTGCACCCTTACCCAATATTCTCGAAGCAAGACATACGGGATATACCCCATTGGCAATCATATATGCCATAGAATGGACTAACAGAGGAGTGTATTGATAATCAGGGTGAACCATGATGACAATGTCTGCACCAAGTTCCAATGCACGGTTATAGCATGTCTTCTGGTTTCCGCCATATCCTCTGTTCTTGTCATGCACCAACACCTCACGAATTCCAAGCTCGTGCGCTTTTTCCACTGTATTGTCTTTCGAACAGTCATCAGTCAATATCACTTCATCAACAATATCCATTGGAATCTCTTTATAGGTCTGCTCCAATGTCTTCTCGGCATTATATGCCGGCATTACGACAACAATTTTCTTACCGTTTATCATATCATGTAATTTATATTCGTTTAATCAATATCAATGAGCTTCGAGCCAGTCTTGTCCCACACCTATTTCAACGCTCAAAGGAACAGTCAGTTGTACGGCATTTTCCATTTCAGCACGAATAATCGTTTTCAACCTGTCAACCTCGCCATCTGGACAATTGAAATTCAACTCGTCATGTACCTGAAGAATCATTTCAGCCTTCAATCCCTCTTCCCTCAGGCGTCTATCAATCCTCACCATCGCTATCTTTATTATATCTGCCGCCGTACCCTGAATTGGAGCATTTATTGCATTTCTCTCCGCAAAGCCCCTAACATTGGCATTTTTCGAATTGATATCTGGCAAATATCTGCGTCTGTGTAGCAAAGTCTCGACATATCCGTCTTTTTGCGCCTTTGCTATAGTCTCCTCCATATATTTCTTCACTCCACTGAAATTCTCGAAATAGCCATCAATGAACTCCTTTGCTTCACCTCTCGAAATACCTAACCGTTCTGACATTCCAAAGACCGACATTCCGTATATAATACCGAAATTGATTGTCTTTGCCTTTCGTCTCATCTCCTTTGTCACTTCGTCCATTGGCACACGAAACACCTTGGATGCTGTTGCGCTGTGGACATCATCGCCAGCCTGAAAAGCAGCAACCAAATTCTCATCGCCCGAAAAATGAGCCATCAGTCTCAACTCGACCTGCGAATAATCTGCCGAAACAAACTTGCAACCTTCAGTTGCCACAAAAGCTTTCCTGATACCCTTCCCCTGTTCATCCCTGACTGGTATGTTCTGCAGGTTAGGATTTGACGATGAAAGTCTGCCCGTAGCAGTAACCGTCTGATTGAACGAAGTATGCACTCTCCCAGTTTCTTCGTTCATAAGTTTTGGCAAAGCCTCAATGTATGTGCTCAACAGTTTTTTCAGTCCACGGTAATCCAATATCAATCCTACCACTTCATGCCTATATCTCAGCTGCTCCAAAGTCTCTTCATCAGTAACATACTGTCCAGTTTTCGTCCTTTTTGGTTTATCAGACAATTTCAATTTGTCGAACAGCAATTCCCCCACCTGTTTTGGCGAACTGATATTCACATTCTCTCCAGACGTCAACTTTATCTTACGTTCGATTTCACGCAATTCGCCATTCATCTGACCAGCCACTTGGTTCAACACAAAATCGTCCACCGGTACTCCTCTTCTCTCCATTCTCGCCAAAACTTCAACCAGAGGCATCTCCACATCTCTGTAAAGACTTATGATACCGACTTTTTCCAGTTCAGGCATAAGCTTATTGTATAGCCTCAGTGTAACATCAGCATCCTCAGCAGCATATTCCGCAACACGCTCCACACTGACATCCCTCATGCACTTTTGTTTCTTTCCTTCGCCTATCAGTTCCTCAATATGTATAGTCTTATAATTCAGCAGGATTTCTGCCAAATAATCCATACCATGACGCATTTCAGGTTGCAACAGATAATGAGCCACCATTGTATCATCTATCTCGCCTTTCACCTCCACACCATAATTCCCAAGCACTATCAGATCGTACTTGATATTCTGACCTATTTTGCCAATAGACGGATTTTCCAGCACTTCTCTGAACTTCTCGACCAGCGACAGCGCCTTCTCACGTTCTTGAGGGACTGGCACATAATAGGCTTTCCCCTCTTCAATTGCAAACGACATTCCGACAAGTTCAGCACTCAGGGCATCTGTCGAGGTTGTCTCAGTGTCGAAACTAAACCTTTTGCAGGAGTTCAGTCTTTCAACCAGTTCAGCGACATCTTCCACACATTGATACTCATGCTCCCAGTCTGCAAGAGTCGCAAGACTACTTACGGATTCTGTCTCGTTTTCAATCTGCACGTCATCGCCAAACAGCGAAGCCTGATCTCTCTGCACATTCATCTTCTGCAAAAGAATCCGGAATTCCAGTTCCTCATATATCTTCGCCAATTCGCCCATATTGGCTGGCTTGACTGCATAATCGTCCTCATTGAAAGTCACCGGAACGTCTCTCTTTATAGTAACCAGGAACTTCGAAAATTCAATTTTTTCTCGCCCTTCTTCTATTTTTTTCTGCAAAGCTCCTTTTATCTCGCCTACATGCTCCAGCATATTTTCCACAGTGCCATACTCGTTCAGCAACTTGACAGCCGTTTTTTCTCCGACACCCGGACAACCAGGCACATTGTCCGACGCATCGCCCATCAGAGCCAACAGGTCCACCACCTGTGCGGCACTCTTCAATCCCCATTTCGCTGCGACCTCCTTCTCCCCCCATATTTCAGACTGCGAGCTTCCCAACCCAGGCTTCAAGATACGAATCCTGTCAGTCACAAGCTGCCCATAATCCTTATCTGGTGTCATCATCAGAACTTCGAAATCATATTCTGCAGCTTTGCCAGCCAACGTGCCTATCACGTCATCAGCCTCATACCCATCAACGGTCACTGCTGGTATATTCCTTGCCTCTATTATCTTTTTTATATAAGGAAGCGCGAATCTGATATCTTCAGGCGTAGCCTCGCGTGTCGCCTTGTATTCAGGATAGACCTCATGCCGGAAGGTATGTCCGCCACCTGGGTCGAACACAACTCCAATATGCGTTGGCTGATACCTATTTATAACATCCTCCATCGTATTCACAAAACCAAAAATCGCTGATGTATTATGCCCTTTAGAATTGATTCTCGGCATTCTCAAAAAAGCATAATAAGCTCTGTATATCAGTGCATACGCATCTAAAAGAATTAATCTTTTCATAAATAAGACTTTTCGCTGCAAATTTACTCAATATTTCTTATCCCACCAAATTTTTACTAATAAAAAAAACAGCACCCAAATACAAATTTGAGTGCCGCATCATCATCTTTTCAAAGCAAACAGAATCAACGTTTCTCAGTGATACGAGCTGCCTTTCCGGTAAGTTTGCGCAAATAATAAAGTTTTGCACGACGAACCTTACCAACTTTGTCAAGCTTGATTTCCTCAATAAATGGAGAATTCATTGGGAAAATACGTTCTACACCTACGCCATCCGAAATCTTACGTACAGTGATACGCTTGCTGCAGCCATGACCAGTCATTTTGATGACTACACCACGATACTTCTGGATACGTTCCTTGTTTCCCTCTTTGATACGATAGTCAAGGGTGATAGTATCACCACTCTTGAACTTAGGAAACTCTTTCTTTTCTCCCGCGAAAGCTTCTTCCGCAATTTTAATGAAATCCATATTCAATGAATTTTAAAGAGTTAATATCAGTGCAGCATTCACGGGCTTCTCTTCTCCTCGTCAGCGGCTACACGTTTTTATAATCACATATTGATTAATGTGCAATCTTGAATGTCACAGGTACAACAAACTTACATCTAACTGGTTTGCCACGCTGTTCACCTGGTTTCCATCTAGGCATTTTTCTCACAAGACGAACTGCCTCATCGTCAAGCGACGGATCTCCTGCCGAACGTACTACAACGACATCCTGAACAGAGCCATCCTTGTTGACAACAAACTCACAGATACACTTTCCCTGAATACCCATCTCCTGAGCCATGACTGGATAACGTATATTCGACTGAAAAAATTTAGCCAATGCATTCATACCACCTGGGAACTCAGGTTGTTTCTCTACGACCCTAAAAATTTCATCTGGGTCTTCTTCAGGTTCTTCAAGTTTAACAACTGGCGCTATGTCTATTTTTTTATTCTGGTCATCTTCAGACGAAAGCTTGATTGTCTGGGTCTCTTTGCTGTTATCTACAATCTCTATCACGTCGGGAATCTGCTCCTCAGGAATTTCAGGTTCTGGTGGTGGAGGTGTTTTGTCATCCTGCAATGTCTGGTCAATTTCAATTTCCGGCTCGAACTGCTCAACCATTTCATCGGTAATTTCGGCAACTGTAACGTCTGAAGAAGTCCATTCAAACGCAACGTAAAGCACCGACAGGGCGAAAACTAACCCGATTAACACATAAGTCAAACGCTTGTCTTCCAAATTAGCGTTTGCTGATTTCTTTAACTGCATATTACTATTTTATTAAATTTCAATTATTTACAATATACATACTATATTACTTTCCACATATAGCATATATATACGTATTTTCGAGCGCAAAGTTACAACATTTTTTTGACACGAAAAACATTTTTCCATAAAAATTTTTTTTCACTTGTATTAAACCCATTATACTCCCCGCAAGTCAAAACAGCAAACGAAACACAAAAAGTTTAATCACATAAAACATTTACGACTATGAAAAATTTATTTTTCTCTTTGGTAGTTTTCACAGCAGTATGTTGCAGTGCCAATGCACAGCAGCCTGTCCAGAACGAAAAGAAATCAGATGCCACCACAACGGTTTCTGAGGAAAAGACAGAAGTCAAAAAGGTAAAAGCACATGCAAATTTCCGTGATATTCAACTTTACAGAAAAAACAATGCAAAAAACAATCCGAAACTCAGATTGGCAAATAAAATCGGCATAAAAAACAAACCCCTGAAAACAAAAAGGGTTTCCAAATAAGCCTCCATCAGCAGTTTAGGAATTGATTTCAAGCCTATATTCAGGAATCATATCGGACTTGCCCTGTCCAGTATGATTCCTTTTTTTTCACCCAACGAGCGATGATGAATACCAAGCCAATATTTTGTCATCACCAAATGCGAGACTTGCATTACAACATCAGCAACAAAAAAAATAATTCAACATTTGCTTTGCCAATTCAAAAAAGTGTTGTAACTTTGCAAAGTGCGTTTGTATGGGCTCTCACGCTGGTGCAAATTATCAACCAAGTACAAATCAACATATTAAATATATTATGAGAAAATTAATTTTCGCCGTGATGGTATTTGCAGTTGCAGCAATGCTCGTTGGCTGCAGCAAGGATGAGAAAAAGAGCGAGGTTGCAATAACAATAAGCGAGGTCACTGACTCTACTGCCATAGTGAAATGCGAGTACAGCCCTGCAAAATCTGCGTCATATAAATTGCAGCTTGGTGAAGCTGTAAGCATGGGATACTCCAAGAGTATGAAATTCGTTGCCGCATGTCTCAATGGCGGCACAAAATATAATGTAGTAGCAACATCCTATGATGCAGACCACAAACAGGTAGGCACAACAACAGTGAATTTCAGGACCACAGGTACACCTAACAATAACATGCGAAAGGAGATATTGAAACCTATTGAGAAGGACGCAACTGAAACTGACAACTGATTCTTGCAAAAGACATTGCCATTCAAAAACTGTCATTGGATTACCTTATTCGCCATGTCGGGGAAAATCCTGCTTTGCAAAAATTGCGAAACAGGATTGAAAAAGGAGATAACACTTGGCGTGACTGCCATAGCCCAAGAACTTCACGCATTCAGCAACGACCGTGAAATACCCACGATGGCAGAATCTCGTACATACCTGCCTATTGCTCTATGTTCCCGTAGCAAGGACGGCAAGTGCCTTTCCCTGATGTATAAAAACCAAAAATTCTAATGGCCGATGGTCAGACATTGAAGCGGAAATGCATCACATCGCCATCCTCGACCATATAATCTTTACCCTCAACGCCAAGTTTCCCAGCCTCGCGCACAGCACTTTCTGAACCATATTTGATATAATCGCCATACTTAATCACCTCAGCACGGATGAAACCCTTCTCGAAATCGGTATGAATGACACCGGCACACTGTGGAGCCTTCCATCCGTCACGGAAAGTCCAAGCCTTGACCTCCAACTCGCCTGCCGTGAAATAAGTACGAAGTTTCAACAGATGATATGCCGACTTAATCAGCCTCGACACTCCCGACTCCTCAAGACCAATCTCCTCAAGAAACATCTGACGCTCCTCGTAAGTCTCGAATTCGGCTATCTCACTTTCGGTCTTTGCAGCCACTACAAGCACTTCGGCATCTTCGTTCTTCACAGCCTCACGAACCTGTTCAACATACTGATTGCCACTTACAGCACTCTTCTCATCAACATTGCAGATATACATCACTGGTTTGGCTGTCAGCAAAAACAAATCGTGAGCAATCTTCTCATCGTCCTTGGCATCAAAATGCACAGTACGTGCAGATTCACCTCTTTCCAACGCATCCTTGAATTTCAGCAGCACCTCATAGACCTGCTTTGCCTGCTTGTCGCCACCGGTCTGCGCCTGCTTCTGCACCTTTTGTATTCGCTGCTCGATGGTCTCAAGATCCTTTATCATCAGTTCAGCATCAATTATCTCCTTGTCCCTGACAGGGTTGACCGTACCATCTACATGTACCACATTGTCATCATCGAAACAACGCAACACATGGATTATGGCATCTGTCTCGCGAATGTTGGCAAGAAATTTGTTGCCAAGGCCCTCGCCTTTCGAAGCACCCTTCACCAAACCTGCAATATCGACAATCTCGACAGTAGTTGGCACTATCCTCGATGGATGAACGAGTTCAGCCAATTTTGCCAGACGTTCATCAGGCACTGTAATCACACCCACATTTGGTTCAATGGTACAAAAGGGGAAATTTGCCGCCTGCGCCTTGGCATTCGACAAGCAATTAAACAACGTTGACTTACCCACATTCGGCAACCCAACTATTCCACATTGTAATGACATATATTTATGATTTTATTATTTCACCTCCATGTTTTCCGGCATCTGGTCCAAGTGTGATAATTGAATCAGCCTGTTTCAGAACATCGAGATTATGTTCAACGACCAGTACTGTATTACCGCAATCGACAAGTTTCTGCAACACCCGCATCAGTATATTGATATCCTCAAAATGAAGTCCAGTGGTCGGCTCGTCAAGGATATACAACGTATTTCCAGTATCACGTTTTGCAAGTTCGGTAGCCAATTTCACTCGCTGGCTTTCACCTCCGGAAAGGGTCGTACTGCTCTGCCCGAGTTTCACATACCCCAGCCCGACATCCTGCAATGTTTTCAATTTGTTTATGAACATAGGCATGTTCTCAAAAAACTCGACCGACTGGTTTATGGTCATATCGAGCACATCAGCAATAGATTTACCTTTGAATTTCACCTCAAGTGTTTCGCGATTATAGCGTTTACCACCACATACCTCGCATGGCACATAGACATCAGGCATAAAATTCATTTCCAACCGTTTATAACCGTTACCGGTACACTCCTCACAACGTCCACCCTTGGCATTGAACGAGAAACGGCTAGGCTTGTAACCCCTTATCTTAGCCTCAGGCAAAGTAGCAAACAAGTTACGAATATCATTGAAAACACCCGTATATGTAGCAGGATTCGACCTTGGCGTCCTACCTATAGGTTCCTGGTTTATGGTTATCACCTTGTCAACACCCTCAATTCCTTCTATAGAATCGTATGGCAACGGCTGCTCTTTCGAGCGGCAAAAATGCTGGTTGAGAATTGGACGCAAAGTCTGGTTTATCAAAGTTGACTTCCCACTTCCTGAAACACCTGCAATGCAGACAAACGTCCCAAGCGGAATATCGAGTGTCACAGATTTCAGATTGTTTCCCCTCGCCCCTTTCAATACCAAATGCCTGCCGTTGCCTTTCCTCCGATTCTTCGGCATATCAATACAACGCTCACCGTTAAGATATTGTGACGTAGTTGTATTCGATTCAAGCATTTTCTTCAACGTACCCTGAAACACCACTTCACCGCCCAAACGACCTGCACCAGGACCCATATCAACGATATAATCAGCGGCACGCATCATACTCTCGTCATGTTCAACCACTATCACCGTATTACCAATATCACGCAATTTCTTCAACGATGCAATCAGTTTCAAGTTATCCCTATGATGAAGTCCTATGCTCGGTTCGTCAAGTATATACAGCACATTTACCAATTGACTGCCTATCTGGGTAGCAAGACGTATTCGCTGGCTCTCGCCTCCCGACAATGTGGCAGAAGACCTTGCAAGCGACAAATAACCCAGCCCAACATCTATCAGGAATTTAAGTCTTGTCTTTATCTCCTTGATTATCTCAAACGAAATCTGTCTAGTTCTGTCATCCAGTTTTTTCTCGATTTTATTAAACCATTTATACAAATCCTCAAGTTCCATCTGCTGGATTTCAGCAATGTTCTTATCACCGAACCTGAAGCTCAATGCCTCTTCATTCAATCGTGAACCATGGCAATGAGGGCACTGCACCTGAGTATAGAAATCGTTTGCCCATTTCTGTGCAGCATCGCTCCCTTCCTCCTGCTGCATCTCAATATAACGAACAAGCCCCTCATATTTGGTACTACAAACACTATCACCTTCATGAAGATAGAGGTTTTCAGTCGTACCGTTCATTATTTCGTCCATTCCATCGGTTGGAATCTCAGAAATAGGCGTATTCACCGTGAACCCATACTTGTCAGCAATAGCTTCAATCTGACGGAAGATATAACTTTCTTTACTTTTGCCCAAAGGAACAATTCCACCTGCAGCAATGCTTTTCGAAGGATCAGGCACAACCTTTTCCATATCAACAATATTCACAACTCCGAGTCCCTTGCATTTCGGACAGGCACCCTTCGGTGAATTGAACGAGAAGTTATGTGGTGCAGGCTCGCTGTAAGATATTCCGGTAACAGGATCCATCAGATGACGCGAAAGGAATCTGACATCGTTTACGCCTTTGGTCATTATCATCATCACACCATCACCCAAATCCATTGCACGCATGACGCTCTTTTTCAATCTGTCTTCATCTTGTTTCCTGACAACCAATTTATCAACAACCACCTCAATGTCATGATTCTTATATCTATCCAATTTTAATCCAGAGGTGATTTCAGTGAACTCACCATCCACCCTGACATTCATATATCCCTTCTTCCTAATCTGGTCAAAGAGGTCACGATAATGCCCCTTGCGATTCTTGACCAATGGCGACAACAAATATATTCCCTGACCTTCATAATCCCTGATGATAAGATCAATAATCATCTCATCAGTGTATTTCACCATCTTCTCGCCCGACACATAACTGAAAGCAGTGCCAGCACGCGCATACAACAATCTGATGAAATCGTAAATTTCGGTTACCGTACCTACGGTGGAACGGGGATTTTTATTGACAGTCTTCTGTTCTATTGCAATCACAGGACTCAAACCAGAAATATGGTCAACGTCAGGTCTTTCGACATTTCCCATAAAATGACGGGCATAAGCCGAAAACGTCTCAATATATCTTCTTTGACCTTCCTGATAAATTGTATCAAAAGCAAGCGACGATTTGCCGCTACCACTCACTCCCGTAATTACGGTCAGCGAATTACGCGGGATGACAACATTTACATTCTTAAGGTTGTTAACCCTTGCCCCCAATATTTCGATATTCTTACCCATAGTAATCAAGACTGAGCATTACAGTCAATCAATTCTGAAGGTTTTACCTTCACGATCATTCTTGACGGCAACACCAACATTGCCGTAGCAGTCAAACCCATACCTATATTCAGCAAAATCCACCATTTCACCGACAGAAAGACTGGCACATGGTCAACATAATATGATGCAGGATCCAATGGAACAACGCTTGTAAAATATTGTATAAGAATCAATGCCAGACCAACTATATTTCCCCATATCATTCCCTCGCCAACCAGATACAACGCCTGTCGCAGAAAAACCATCCTGATTCCCCAATCCGTCATTCCCAAAGCCTTCAGCAAACCGATTGTACTGCATCTTTCAAGTATCAGGATGAGCAAACCGGAAATTATACAAAAACCAGAAACAAGCATCATCAAAACCAATATAATCACTGCATTCATGTCAAGCATTGACAGCCAATCGAATATCTGCGGAGCCATATCCACAATCGTATCTATCGAATATAATTCACCCTCGTCAGCAGCCACACCAAACACTTTGCCTGCTGTCTCATCTAATTTTTCCCAATCTTTCAACAGCAACTCCAACGAGCTGTATTGGTCAGCATTCCAGTTGTTGAGTTGCTGCAATCCCCGCAAGTCAGTCAGAATATACAATTTATCATACTCTGAAAAGGTCGTTTGATAAATGGCAGCAACACAATATTTCCTTGCACGCAGATTCTCACCAACAAAATAGACGATAAACGTCATACCTGTGTCCAAATCCATATTATCAGCCATAATCCGGCTAATTACAGTCCAATTGTCGATAGAATCGACATTTTCTACATCTCCAGCAACCAACCTGTCACAAAAAAAATCCCAATTGTACGTTGAGTCAACTCCTTTCATCATCACCCCCTGAAAGGCTCTGTCGGTCTGAATTATTCCAGGCTTTCTGACAATATTCTGCACATCGGAGACATTGTCAAGCATCAAAAGAGATTTCCTGAAATCCGCAGTCTGCCTCATTGGAGATTCCTGCATATTGCCATAATTCTCATACGATGCAATCTGAATGTGACTGCCAAAACCAATCACCTGACTGCGAACCTCCCTTTTGAATCCCACTATCACAGCAATTGATATCAGCATGACAGCCAGTCCCAACGCCACACCAATAATTGCCACTTTAATCGCAGGACGCGACATTTCCTGTCCGTCACGACCTGTATGCTTGTTGAACCGTCTTGCTATGAAAGCCTCTACCCTCATCGATTGTCAACCAAAATACGCATCGTTACACCAATGCGAGAACTCCATCATTGCCTTGCAACCATCTGCAAGTTTATCTTCAAACTTGTCGTCAAACAACATTCCGTCCGCGAAATGCCACGAGACAAGTATCTGCTTCAGTTTAAGCCAATCTGCCGCAGGATGATCCTCCGGATAACCTCTCGGGATACGTTTCAGCGGAGGGTCGATGCTCACAAGTTCAGTACCGAAATATCGCTTGAAGGCAGGCTTTGCCATTATTGCACGCAACTCTTCATACTCCGTATCAATAACAGACCGCAGTCTTTTCACGCCAGCTGAATCAGGACACCATATTCCACCCGACAACATGCAATTGCCAGGCTCGATATGGATATAATATCCAGAATAAAGGCTGCGATGTCCACCATTCTTAGCTATGTAAGTGCCGAAATGACGCTTATATGGCGACTTATCCAACGAAAAACGTACGTCACGATATATCCTGAACATACATTCCTTTGGGTCAAGATACCTCACTTCAGGGTCGAACTCCCCAATTCTCTGAATCATATCACGCGTAAGAGCCGACACGTCCTCACGTGCCGACTCATAACGTGATTTATTCTCTGCAAACCATTCACGATTGTTGTTGTCAGCCAAATCGCTTATAAATTGCAACGTATCTCTCTTCATCACTTGACTATCAATTTTTCTGCATATACATCACCAGCAATAGTAACTATTCGGACATAATACAAACCGGATGTCTCAATTCCATTAACTGTGATAGGATATGATGAAGGAACAAACTGTCCAACCATTTGGCCAAAGTTGTTGAATATTTCAACACGTTCCACCTCGCCAAAATCTCCATAAACGTATGCGGTCATGCCTGCATCCACAGGATTTGGAACGACCTCAATGTTTATCATTGCAATATTGTCGGTTCCATCACCTATTGTCAGATGAAGAGTCACAATCGAGTCACAACCAAGACTGCTTACCAGCTTTTCATCGTATTTACCGCTTCTGGTATAAGTATTGTCGTGCCAAGTAAAGGTCGAGCCTTCAGGCAACTTGACGACAGTATCAGTATGTACAGTCGGAATGAATTCAATATGTATGTTCGTAACAGAGTCACAACCATCGGCAGTAGATGGTGCAACTACAGTTATCACTGTATCGGCAGTCACTTCACAATCAACTCCATACCCCTGATAATTTCTTCCCTCGCAAGAACGGTCATAGACATCTCCTGCTATAGGAGGATTAACATACAAAACAACTGTTTCGGTTATGAAACATCCCAATTTCGCATCCTCATAGACCTTTGTATAAGTGCCAGCCGTTCTGAGTACGGTATCAATGAACAGATAATAACCACCTTGGCAAACATATTCGTCATGGCTGAAGTTCCCGTTTAATACTGTCAGTTCCAGAGTCTCGCGCAATGGACAGCCATGAGCACCTGCACCATTCCAATCGTATGTTCCAGCAACAGAATATGACTGGTTATGCCAATAGTAAACTGTTCCCTGGCAAATCGTTTCGCGTATAGTGTCACGAGCCAAAGCAACTGCAAGATGCAATGTTATACTATCAGTACAGCCCCATTTCGTGGTATCAACGGCATTGTAAGTGCCAGCCTCGGTCAACTCCTGACCATAGAAATACATAGTATCGCCTTCGCAGATTGTATCTTTCCTTATCTCGTGCGTTGGAATCACGTGCATGAACAGTGTCACTGTCGAGTCGCACATATCAGCAGCCTCAGTAGTATATATGTATCTGTCGCTTTCATCAGTCCGTATTGCTATCCCCTTCCAGAGGAATGAAGGAGCGCCTGCACAACAAGTATCATATTCCTCAGAATACTTCATACCTTTCATATAGACATTTGCTGTAATGATAGTATCTGGCGCACCAATAATACCCGATTTGAACCGTGTCAGGACATTGTCGCCAACACTCATCTTATCTGATGAAACGCTGAATCCATGCAATGAATATGGAGTAGCATAGCATACAGTATCAGTATATACCTCACCTTCGACCATATCAACAACCCTCACATTGTCCAACGATGCCATTGCACCATCCTGACTTGCCCCTCCATATCTGAATGCTATGCGAGCTCCCTCAGGTATTTCGCCGAATTGTGCTGCATATTCTGATTTCACTGAACTCTTAGGGGTGTTGAATACATCGACAAACGTTTGAGGGCTACTTGCATCCGTGAGATATCCGACTGTCAACGTTCCAGATGTCATTGGGTCGCTGACACGCGAATTGAACATCACTTTTTTGTTAGTTACATCCCTGAACTCAGGCATAACAAGATAGAGCGATTTTGCAGTGGAAGATGCCAGCAACAGGCATTTGCCACCTTCATCAACATACGACTGGTCGGTAGTAGCCATATATTGTGGATATTGATAAATATTGCTCGATGCATTGAGCTGGTTCCAACATATATTCTCAATCATATCATCCGAGGTATATGCTTCAGAAATAGTCTCGAATCCCTCGCTATATGGAGATGACATAATACCGCACAAAGTAAGGAACGACAATGATGCCGCATCGGTAATCACTCCACCATTACAAACTGTCCTTACATTGAATGTGTATTCGGTATGTGGATGAAGTCCCATTAATACAAGTGTGTCTTTATATATATCATAGCTTTCGTCTCCAAGGTCATACATATACTTGATTGCATCTGGAGCACCACCCCATGTTATTGTTGCCGAAGTATCTGATATTGCGAGCAACCTTACATTCTGAGGTTCGAAACAATCTGTACTCATCGTCAATGCCATCACACCATCAGTCCACGATGTCGTGTCGCCTGACGAACAGAATGCCCTTGCATATACTTTATATGTGGTGTTTGCAGTCAGACCTCCGATAACACCTGTGCCATTTACAGAATAGATACTTCCTATTGTATCTCCCAAAGTCACATTATCACCATCCAAAGCATAAGCAAATTGTATGTTCCTGTAACTTGGGCGTGTCTTCACAGACACAGTAGCCGTATGTGCAGTAGTCTGATCCACAATAACTGTCGATGGCAAGTCAAGACAGAAGTCGTTCTCATCATCTATCTTGATATTGTTTATTGCCAAAGGCTCGTTGCCACCCATCACCTCGTTATTGACCCATGCGAATACCAGACAATATTTACCTGCCCTTCCCGTAAGGTCAACAGTCTGTTCCAGATGTTTCCAGACATTGGTCAACTCGGATATTGCGTTGTTGCCATCCAACGGTATTATATTAGAAGGATAATTCTCTGGACTGAATGGTGCACTGACAGGATATGTAACGACTGATCCAGGAACGAGATACATTCTCGCATAGTCATTGAAATTGCCATACGCCATTTCGCCTCCAGGACATTTCCAGTCAAACGTAATTACATATCTGCCGGAACCAAACTCGATTTCGCGGTATGCCACAGCCGATGACTTCCTGTTAGTGTTATATGTGTAAGAGGTACCATCGGTGACATACAATGCCGCAGTTGCATTTTCATACAAAGCCTTGGAATCACTGCCTATGATGAACCTGTTGCCAGTGATATGGCTGAATTGCCACTGCTGATTCTCCACCTCATCAGTGAAATCACAAACAAATGGCATTCCTGCAGATGTCGCATTAGTCCTGAACGAGCGCATGTCCCAAACCGACTGTTCGACTGAATCGCAATACGCACGTACATAAATCTGGTATGCCGTTGCAGAGGTGAGTCCCGTGACATTGATATTCTTCGATGTCGAAATATGGTATGCAAACGTATCAATGCTTTCACCGTATGGTATGCAAGCATACTGCCACTGGGTATGAGATGAGACGGTATCATTCACCACAGCCGTCACCGCAGTGTCGGTATATGTCAACGTAAGCCCTTGAGTCTTCTGGCACATCGACGTGCTTTCAATCGAAATATCGTCAACAAATACAGAACCAGTATGGAAGTTTGCTCTACATGAGAACCTTATGATAATGTCCTTGCCAGAATAAGGTGTCAGATCAACCTCGTTTTCATTGAAAATACCTGGGTCATCGTTATCGTATGCCAACCCACCATATTTATGTGAAGCTACCTGGGTAAACGTTGACCCTCCATTGTCAGAAACCTCAACATTCAATGCAACGCACGAAGCACGATGTGAATACTTATATTTCAACAGATAACCGTGCCCTGCCCCAAGGCTGAACGGAGGCATGCTGATAATAGCATTACCGTCATGAACCAGATAATTATACATACGGATAAACTTGTTTCCATTGTATTCGCTGACACCCCAGACGTAATCAGGGCGTTCAGTTGCACTTACAGTCGTTGAAGTGCTTATATCCCAGCATTCAGGATTGTACCCTACAATCTGCGACTCAAAATCCTCGAAATAAGGAGTCTCCTGATATGCACACAATGTTTTTAGAACTATTGGGCTGCTGAAAAGGGATGTATCGCCATTTGCGCTTATTGATGCAACCGAGATCTCGTATCTACTCGATGAATTCAGTCCTCCAATTCTGATTCCGCATGTGGTATCTACTGGATAATACATAGAATTTACTCCATCAGAGATTTTAACCACATAATTATTAATCAAAGAGTCTCTGTACCACCCTACTGCAAGCCAGTCCTGACCTGCTGCTATCTGCTGTAAACCACTTGGTGCTACACACGTCTGTTTTTTAAGCAACTGCACATTATCCACAAATACAGAACCCAAACCATAATCGCACATTGCCGACAACTGGATAATCACTGGTCGTCCATTATATGCCGACAAATCAATCTCCTTATGGTATAATATGCCTGGGTCTGTCGAGCTCCAGTTGCCTGGAAATACAGTTCTGAACAGACTATCAATATTAACGAATGTCTGTCCATCATTATCCGAAATGTTTACTGCTATTGGACCGCACGATGCCCTATGCGAATAATCCAATGCCAATATAGTGCTGTCACCATCAATCCTCATCAAAGGTGTGACGATACAAGCCGAATCCCTGGTTGACAATCCTACTATTCGTTCGTTGAACAATCTCATCATCTTGTTGTTGCCATACTTGAATACATTCCATATATATTCAGGATGTGCCGAAGTGTCAGGGTATATTATAGTGTTCATAGTCGCTGTTGACGACATTCTGATATCCCAGCAATTTGGAACTGTCATCACTTCGTAGGATTCGAAGTTATCATAAAATGGAGTGCTTATCCTACCACATCCAGTTCTAACCACACCTGCACTGACCGTTGCCGAAGTATCGCTCTGCGAGCAGATAGCCGCAACCTGCACTGAATAGTCAGTCATCGGACGCAAATTACGTATTGTTGCAGGATTGCTCATCACGACGGTATCTATTCCGGCACCACCATTTTGCTGAATCACAATGACCCTGTGCTTTGGTGCATCCGAATCCCATGATATGTCAAAACTGCTTGGTTGTGCATTCGTAATATCGACTGACATTGGCTGGTGACAGGACTCAGCCATATCTACCGATATATCATCAAAATATACTACGCTGCCTGCTGGAACAAAGAATACTATACGTTTTGCATTAGCAGCCCCACCAGCATACATAGGATCAGACAAATCATCAAGATAGACCTTGAATGGAGTCCACTGTCCTGTTACATTAAGGGTTTGCGATGCCATGCCTTCGAATGAATACTCATCTTCAGGATCCACAATAACTCCTATTGAGAATTGCGTAACGTCAGTTGGGGTATATGCCATACCGCTTATTGCCAATGGAGCAAGACTTGTCACATCAAATTCAGGTGAAATAGCCATTACATCCGTCACCTTCAACGATTTCTTTCCAGAATAACTGAATGTGCTCGATTGCTCAGGTGGTATATTTCCCAACGATCTCCAGCACTCTACACTGCTGACGTTATCAAATTGCTCATAATATGGCACTTGTTCCGACATACAGTCAGTGGTAAATACATCAGGCAGAGTCCATGCTGATGTGTCGCCCACCGCACAGATTGCACGCACCATATAATAATACTCAGTATTTGCCACCAGACCAGGGACAGTAAAGATTGACAAATTGACAACTCCACTGTAAACATCACCATCCATTGTCGCCCCACTGCTGACATTAACTTCCCATATTGTGGCATCTGCAGATGATATGTTCAGATTCACACTGTTTGACATTATCGTATTTACAGTAACCACTGGTGGGTAACACGATGGTGGTGCCGGCAATGTCTGGAACAAATATGTCTTCGACCATGCCGAGGTGTCGCCACTGACACAGAATCTCCTTACCCTGAACTCATAATTGCCCTCAGGATTCAGTCCTGTGATGCGGAACGTATCTGTTCCTGCAGGAATTGTCTGATGCAGTTTGTTTGCACGGTTCTGCTCGCCATACTCAATCTCCCATGATGTATATCTTGATATAGAAACTCTTGCCGACTGGTGATCCACAGTATCAATATTTGCCGTAATGCCTCCGCATGCTGCCGACTGTCTGACCTCAACATCGTCAATGTACATCAGATCGCCGATAACCGAATTATATACAAACAATATATAGTTCGAACCGGAAATATTGGATGGTATCTCGTATGTATATTTATACCATCCTGTCGATGGTACTGCCGGACTATTCAGATAATTCTGAGCGACGAATCCGAGCATTGTTGCCTGGCTCAAATCGTTCTGCGATGGTCCGACATATATCTTCAAGCCTTCGTTTGTCTCGTTCTGTCCATATTCGCCTCTGTAAATCCAAACGCTGATTTCGAACTGGTTGACACCATTGAAAGTCATTTCGCCAGTGCTGAGGTATGTCTCTGAAGGATTGTTGCCACTTATCACGTATGCCGAACCTTGTCCTCCATGAGTCGTACCACCACTCTTTGTCCAATAGCATATAGGCTGATTTGAACCTGTTTTCCAGCACATTGGCGGAACATTGTTTCCTTCGAAATCCTCAATATATGGAAACTGGCTTATAACATCGCATAAAGTTGCAAACTGTCCTCTGAAATTCTTTTCATCCGAAATATCCGTTGAACTGCACTTAACATATACTTTTCCAGATACGGTATATTCCGAACCTGGCTGCAAACCGGTGAGTGTATAGTTGGCACTGTTTGTTGTCACTGTGTCGCTACGAACCTCAATACCGTTTTTCTGCAACTCATACTCCAATATCCACTGGCTCGCCTGAGTACCGCCTGTCCACGACAGAGAGCAGGTATTTGTAGTTGGCATACCGACAGACACTTTTGTCACAGGCAGACATGTTGGTGTCAGTCTGACCTCGACATCATCGAACATTATATTACGATAACTGCACTCTGCACCTATGATTACATATAACGTACCTGTCATCTGTATAGGGTATGTATATTTATACCATCCCGAGCCATCGCTTTCCTGAGGTGCAGCATTGGCATCGCAACTGATGAAGCCCAACCTCTGTCCACCAGTAGTATCATTAGGTTGCGGCGATACATACAGTGTCAGACCCTCATTTGCCTGACCGTATGATTCACGTCTCATCCAGATGCTGACAGAATACTGGTTTGCCTGATTTACTACAATTGCTGGGGAATACATATACGACTTGACAGGGTCATAACCCCCGGTCACAACAAATGCCCTGTTTCCGCTATGTACGTTGTCATCATATTGACTCTTGCCCATTGTCCTGAAAAATTCTGTTTCAGTCACGTATGAAGGTTTGTCCCATACTCCCTGGAACCAGCAGTTTGGCAAATCCATGCCCACTGTACCTTCGGCATCTTCCAAGAATATAGGAGTTGTCAGTGGTGCACACATAGTCCTGAACACAACGCAATGAGATGTTTCGCTTGTATCTGTAGGAGTGCACTTTGCCTGAACCGTTACAGTATATCTTGTATTCTGATTCAGTCCTGTCACTGTAAAAGGATGAGTTGTGGCATTCTTTACGACCTCACTGCCGTCATCGCCTTTGCACTTGATTGTATAGTTTGCAGCGTTTGCAACACCCCAATCCACAGTACAACTGTTCGTTGTAATGCCACTTATTGCCAGATTTTCAGGTCTTATACACGATGGAATAGGTTCTATTTTCACATCATCCACATACATCATAGTCGATGACATTGGATAAAGCATCACACACATAGCTTTGTTGCTCTGCGCGCCAAACGAGCATGCGCTGGTATTCACTCTTATTTCGTGCCAGTCAACTCCATCATTCAACACTCCGTCATACATTGACTCAAAAGTAGAGGTAGGGTCAGTGGGGTCACAGATACCTATTCCATAGGATGCAGTGTCGTTCAGATTATTCCTGCGTACCTTGCACGTCATCTGCATATCGTTTGCAGCATGTGCTATGGTCGGCAGCAAGAGATAAGCACCATCTCCTGTCATCGAAGACAATTGCATCGACTTCCCGTTCAATCCGGCATAATATGACTGCGAGACGTTGACATTCATTCCGTCCGAGCAATCAGGCATGTCAACCACATTGTCGAAATTGTCAGAATATGGCAAGTTCAAAGGATTACACGCTGTCTTGAAACTGAATGTCTCATATTTCGAATAGGCATGTCCAGTCTGAGAACAGTCACTACGTACGTTAACTGTATATTTTGTATTAGATGTCAATCCAGTAAGCGAAATCATAGCCGCAGTAACGGCACGATTCTTGCAAACGGTTGTCCCATGTTCGTCAATAACGTCAACAAGATATCCAGATGGACTGTTTCCTTCGTTCGACAATCCCCAGAACAGGTCGGCAGATGTCGTTGTGACATTCTGTGTGTATATACCCACAGGTTGCTGGCAGGTTGGTCCTGCATATATCTCGACATCATCAATATACTGTCGATAGTATCCGAAATTTGATACGCTGTAGAATACAATCTTTACGGCTCCGGAATATTGCGCCAAAGAGATATCAGCCTCATCCCACTCATAATTCGTCTCGGAAACTAGAGTTGTCGTATCCAATGGATGGTTGAAAAAAGTCGCACCTCCGTCTGTCGAGATATAGACATGCAACTTGCCGGCATTGTAATTATTATATTTGAATTTCAAATGATAATTACCCACCAACGTTATGGAAGGAGTTTTCAGGATTCCATACGTTCCATCTGGTGCAGAATACGAATTGAAACTGATACATTGACCTGAAGTCGAAAACGAAGGTTGTTCGACAACCCTCCATGTGTATCGTCCTTCACATGTTCCGCCGGCATTGTTCCATCCTACCGGAATAGTGTCTAATGTTGCATTGTCAAAAGTCTCGTTCAGCAAGGATGCCGATTGTCCAGTGACCGTCAAACTCAACGACAACGCACAAAACAATGATAAGATTTTAATCCATTTCATATTAATAGCTTTTATTTTTTTCAGTTTCCAATAATGAATCTCGCTGTCAACCTGTTTCTCTGTTCTACATAGACCTTCTTCTCTCCAACGAGTTTGTCAACTATTTCTTTGGTATAGTGTCTGATTGTTATCAGTTCAACATCGGTGTTGTAAAGCACCTCGTATTCATCTCTCAACTCGTCAATCATCTTCTGGAAATTCACTTCATTATAATCAACGCAAAGCGAGAAGCTGATAGCCGAAGTCTGTACAAGACTCGATTTCAGTCTGTACGATGCAAGAACTCCGAATATCTTGCTCAGACGCTCTTCGGCAATGAACGAAAAATCCCTTGGAGTCAACGACAGCAAAACCTGATTGCCCTTGTTGATGTATATTGGTGGCAAGTCAATCGGCTGAGTATAGTTGCAGATTGCCGAACCAGCCTTTTCCGGTTCAATGAACGACCTTACATACAACGGTATCTTTTTATTCTGCAATGGTTTGACTGTCTTTGGATGGATGACCGATGCACCACAATAACTCAGTTCAATAGCCTCCTTATACGAAAGCACCGGAATGATTTGCACGTCCTTGTATTTCTTTGGGTCAGCATTCATCACCCCTGGCACATCCTTCCATATCGTCACGCTTTCAGCATCCAGCAGATTAGCCAGTATGGCAGCCGTATAATCCGAACCTTCACGCCCGAGTGTAGTTGTCTGGTTGGTTGTTGTGCCAGCTATGAATCCCTGTGTGATACACAGTTTTTTCCCATGCATAGCCTCTCGACTCAATTTCCGGCTCAGTTCCATATCAACATTTCCTTCTCTGTAATTCTGATCCGTTATGATACAACGTCTTATGTCAATCCATTCAGCCTCCAAACCTCTCGACTGCAGATATGCAGCAACTATTGTTGTTGACATCAATTCTCCGAACGAGACTATTCGGTCATATTCATAATCGTAACTCAGCGATGGTTTCTGATTCTTGACATCTCTCAGATTCGAAAACAACTCTTCAATCATCATATCAACTGACACTCTGTTCTCGCCGAACAGATTTTCTATTATCTCTTCATGATATGCTATCACCTTCTCTATGTTCTGTTCCGTATCAGGTTTCTTATTGAAAAAACTGTTTACCACACACTCCAGCGCATTGGTCATTTTCCCCATAGCCGACACCACAACGACCACATTGTCATTGACATTTCCAACTATTTTTTCGAGATTTCTGACACCATCAGCACTCTTTACCGATGCCCCACCGAACTTATAAATCTTCATATTTCCAAAAAATTAAAATTCCCGCTGCAAAGTTACGAAAAAAATTCATATTCCGAAAACATACGTTTAAAAATATTTTTGTAACTTTGCACCCAAAATCAATTGTTTATGTTTATATATAATTTATTCATATACATTTACAAATCAGCGATTTGTATTCTTTCGTTTTTTAACCCCACCATTCGTTCGATGCGTAAAGGCGAACGTTTGGCAATTAATACCATTGCCCGAATGCGGGGAAAGGGTGAACGATGGGTCTGGGTTCATGCTGCTTCGCTTGGTGAATTTGAACAGGGACGCCCGCTTATCGAACGTATTCACGCTCATAACACTGAATACAAAATCCTCCTCACTTTTTTCTCACCTTCGGGATTCGAAATCCGCAAGAACTATCAGGGAGCTGACCTGATCACCTACCTTCCTCTCGACACTCCCCGTAATGCACGACTTTTTGTCGAAACCCTCCGTCCAGAGAAAGTTTACATCGTGAAATACGAGTTCTGGCTCAACTATCTGTCTGCTCTCCGCAAGAACAATATCGAGACATATATCATTTCAGCCATATTCCGTCCATCGCAACCTTTCTTCAAATGGTATGGCTCAATCTTTCGCCGCTGTCTGACCACCTTCCGGACACTTTATGTACAGAACGATGAATCCGTTGCATTGCTCAGAACAATCGGCATCAACAATGCAGTTGCAGTTGGCGACACACGTTTCGACCGTGTCACCGACATTGCATCGTCAGCATGCCTATTACCTCTCGTCAGCCAGTTCGCTGAAAATCATATCACGATAGTGGTCGGCAGTTCCTGGGATCCCGATGAGCAGCTTCTTGCCCCATACATCAACCGCCATGCTGCTGGAGGAATCCGCATGATAATTGCTCCGCACCATGTCGAGCCAGAACGCATCGCCCAACTCACATCACGTCTGACCTGTCGCTATGCCCTCTATACCGACCTAAAAGAAGACTCTGAAACCGATTTTGATGTACTGATAATCAACACTATTGGAATCCTTTCATCCGTTTATCAATATGGCAAGGTAGCCTACATAGGCGGAGGATTCGGCGTAGGCATCCACAACACTCTTGAGGCTGCCGTATGGGGTATGCCAGTTGTCTTCGGTCCAAACTACCATAAATTCCGTGAGGCATGCGAACTGATAGAATGCGGTGGTGCAAAAGCCATCTCCAATGAGCAGGAATGTGCCGAGGCACTCGACTATTTCATCAGCAACAATTCACGACATGCCGAATTGGCACGGGACTATGTTGCATCGCATATCGGCGCTTCCGACATCATTTATAAAGAGACATTCTAAAAAAAACATCAAAATTCCAAACACATAAAAAATTTTTTCGTAACTTTGCAGCCGCAAAAATTGACATTGACAATGAAACCATCAATTCCAAAAGGCACACGCGACTTCTCCCCTGTCGAGATGGCAAGACGCAACTACATCTTCAATACAATACGCTCTGTTTTCCAGAACTATGGATTCAAGCAAATCGAGACTCCATCAATGGAAAATCTCTCCACACTGATGGGCAAATATGGCGAAGAAGGAGACAAACTGTTATTCAAGATACTGAATTCCGGCGATTGGGCACACGACTTGCAAGACGACGAACTTCTCGCACGCAACAGCATCAAGCTCACTAACCGCATTTCGGAGAAAGGTCTTCGTTACGACTTGACAGTCCCTTTCGCACGTTATGTCGTGCAGCATCGCGACGAGGTGACCTTCCCTTTCAAGCGTTTCCAGATCCAGCCTGTATGGCGTGCAGACCGCCCTCAGAAAGGTCGCTATCGCGAGTTTTTCCAATGCGATGCCGACATAGTAGGATCAGATTCACTGATTTACGAAACTGAAATCATCGAAATGATTGATCAGGCATTCCAACGTTTCGGATTCCCAGTCATAATAAAAATAAACAATCGCAAGATACTTGCAGGTATTGCCGAATTCATCGGGGCAGCAGATAAGATAATCGACATCACTGTTGCTATCGATAAAATGGATAAAATCGGCCTCGACAACGTTTCGAAGGAACTTCTCGAACGTGGGCTTAACGGTGGGCAAATCAACAAGTTGAAACCAATACTCATGCTCGAAGGCAACAACCAGCAGAAACTCGAGACTCTACGCACAGTTCTTGCAGAAAGCGAAATCGCACTCAAGGGAATCGATGAAATGGAGGAAATTCTAAGATATATTGCCAATTCCGATATAAAGAATGAACTCGAAATTGACCTTACGCTTGCCCGCGGACTCAACTATTATACCGGCACTATTCTCGAAGTGAAAGCCGTAGGTGTCGAGATGGGCTCAATTTCCGGTGGAGGACGATACGATAATCTGACAGGCATATTCGGACTGCCTGGAGTCTCAGGTGTAGGATTCTCGTTTGGAGCCGACCGTATCTATGACGTATTGACAATGCTCGACAAATTCCCTGCCGAGACAGCAACTGGCACCAAAATCATCTTCCTCGCCTTCGATCAGCGTGGGATAACATATTCCCTCCCTCTCGTCCGCCGCATTCGCCGTGAAGGCATTGCCGCTGAAATATATCCCGAACCTGCCAAGATGAAAAAACAGATGACATACGCCAATGCCAACAACATTCCCTTCGTTGCCATCGTTGGCGACGATGAAATGGCACAAAACAAAGCAATGCTTAAAAATATGCTGACTGGAGAGCAATCACTGCTCAATATTGACGAAATTGTTTCACAAATCAAATAACTAATACATGAACTATCGAAAACTGAATCCAGACGAAATTACGATCCTACGTGCTAACAATTGTCGTGCCGACAGTTGGGACAATATTTTAGTAGTTGACAATTTCACTCCAGAACACGTTGAAAACGTGACTTTCTCTGGAACTATAAAACTCGGTGCCTTTACCACATCCCATAAGCAGTTGGGTGGCATAGAATTTCATTCTGGAATCAAGAATGCCAAACTGCACAATGTCGAAATCGGAAACGACTGTACCATTGACAGCATTCACAACTACATTGCCAACTACCGTATTGGCAACAATGTGATTATCGAAAACACCAATCTCATCGTGACGGATGGTGAATCGACATTCGGCAATGGCGTTCTCGTGCCAGCCATCAACGAGGGTGGTGGACGCGAGATTCCTATCTACGACCATCTCTCGTCGCACATGGCTTATATCATTGCACTCTACCGCCATGAGACACAACTGATTGAACAACTAACAAAAATGATAAACGATTATGCTGAAAGTCGCAGAAGCGATGTAGGTACAATCGAAAGCAATGTCCGCATTTTCAACTGTGGAACCATAAAAAACACATACATCGGTGAATATACATCGCTTGGAGGTGTCTCTAAATTGAGTAATGGATCAATAAACTCCAATCGTTACGCACCTGTTCACATTGGTTCAGGTGTAAAATGCAACGATTTCATCATATCTTCTGGCACTGACATTACTGATTCAACACTCGTCAGCCGCTGTTTCATCGGACAAGGATGCGAACTCGGGAAGCACTATTCAGCTCTTGATTCGGTGTTCTTCGCCAACTGCCAAGGCTTTCATGGCGAAGCGACTGCCATCTTTGCCGGACCATACACAGTTTCTCACCACAAATCCTCCCTCCTCATTGCCGGCATGTTCTCGTTCCTCAACGCTGGTTCAGCCTCCAACCAGAGCAACCACATGTACAAACTCGGACCTATCCATCAGGGCATCGTTGAACGTGGGTCGAAGACAACCTCCAACTCGTATCTGCTGTGGCCAGCACGTGTAGGGGCATTCACACTCGTCATGGGACGTCATACGAAGAATTCGAACACCACCGACCTTCCTTTTTCGTACCTCATCGAGAACGATACGGAAAGTTACCTCATTCCTGGAGTGAATCTACGAAGTGTCGGCACGATTCGCGACACACAGAAATGGCCAAACCGTGACCGTCGCAAGGATCCTGTGAAACTCGACTCCATCAACTTCAACCTTCTCAGCCCATATACAGTCCAGAAGATGTTCAATGGTATAGATATTCTCAGACAAGTCCGCAGACTGACAGGCGAGAACAACCAGACATACCTCTACGAGAATTGCCACATCCGCCGTTCAAGTCTCATAAACGGCATCGAGTTCTATAAACTTGCAATAAAAAAATTCATGGGCAACTCTGTCATTTCCAGAATAACCCAAAACTATGACGGATCGCCAGTCAAACCTCTCAAATCGTTAGAGGAACTCAAGAAAAGGCTCATACCAACTACCAATATAGGACTTGGCAACTGGGTTGACCTTTCCGGCATGATATGTCCTCGTACCGAAATTGACAGGATGATTGCCGAAATCAAACTCGGCAAAATGGATATCACCAAGGCAGAGAAACGCATCCGTGAGATTCATGAAAACTATTATGAATACGAATGGACATGGGCTTGCGACAAAATGGTGAACCATTTCGGAAAGTCTATTGACGACTTCACCAAGGAGGATCTTGTCAAGTTAATCACCAACTGGTACGAAGCTGTTCTCAGACTCGACAAAATGCTCTACGAAGATGCCAAGAAGGAGTTCAACCTAAGTGCCCACACAGGCTTTGGTGTTGATACTAACGATGACGACCGCAATGCCGATTTCGAAGCAGTCCGCGGCAAGTTCGAGGACAACAGCTTCGTCAAGAACTGCCTGCAGCACATGAAGAACAAAGAGAAACTCTACAACGACACCATCGCCCTCATCAACTCACTGGAATAAGCCAGGTCAAACCGCAATACAAAAATAGCTGCCTGTTTATGGGCAGCTATTTTTTTTCATATTTGTATGCTGTCTTATCTATATACACCATTCTGAAAATATGAGCGTATGGTGTCTATGTCCTGTGTTACCGTAAGGGCAAGCATAAGAAGAATCCTTGATTTTTGAGGACTCAAGCTGCCTGAGGCTATAAAGCCCAGTTTTTCATCATCAACCTCACCGCCTTCAGTATATACCCCTCCAAAAGGAATGCGCGAGGAACGGACAATCATCACGCCATTTTTCACAGCCTGTGCAGCCAGATCAAGAGTTTCCTGATTCAAGTTTCCGTCACCCACTCCGGCAAGCACTATGCCTTTATATCCTGCATTGATGAATGCCTCCAAGGCAACGGTTGAGTTGCTTCCATAGCAATACACTATTCCTACTTCCGGCAATTCTTCCAGATTGTCAGTGTAAAAGCCAGTATTGGCATTATGAGGCAAGTACCAGTCCACTGACGTTGCAGACAAGGCATCTATGGAATGTGTATCATTCTTGAATGCCGCACCTGCCTCATAAATCTTGCCACCAAGACAGCACATCACCTCTCTCCCAACAGCCTCTGGCCTCACAATCGCTTTAACGGCCGTCAGTAAGTTATACGGACCATCTGCATCTTCTGCATCTGCAGGACGCATGGCGCCAACAAGGATGACTGGCTTGGGATCGTGGATGGTGAGATTCAGGAAAAAGGCAGTTTCTTCCATGACATCAGTGCCATGGGTTATCAGAATTGCATCATATTTTCCGCTCTCAAGAACTTGATTTACTCGTTTAGCAAGAGAAAGCCAGATACTATCGTTCATATCCTGTGATCCGATGTTGCAGAACTGCTCATAATCCAATTCAGCGTATTGTTTCAATTCCGGCACTGCCTGAAGGATGGTTTCAATGGATACCTTTCCGGCATCGTACCCTATGTCTGTACTCGCACCGGCAATTGTCCCGCCAGTCGCTATTATATGGACTTTCGGCAGAGGTCCACTCAACGTCTCATTTTTTTGGCATGATGTTGCAAAGAGCATAACTGTCAATGTCAGAAATGCAAAAAATTGAAGTCTGTGTTTCATATTTATAAAATTTCAGTGCAAAGGCAAATTTTCAATGCAAGGTAAATTTTCAGCAAGGTAAAATTTCGGCGCAAAGGTACAACTTTTTTATTTAACTAAATACATTTTATCCCAATATTTTTTCACTTTATTTCCATCTTTGAACATATTCGCATATGCCCACGCCCCTCTCCCCCTTCATCCTCTCAAGTCCTCCCCAATCCTCCGCAAGTTTAATATAGAAGCGCATTTCTTGATGGGTTTTGAGAAGTTGTAATCTCATACCGCTTAGTATTATCGTAATGGGAGCATTTTGTCGGTGTACCTTTGCAGCGTTTTTCTTCTATAAAAGATATTTTGGTCTTATTTTCTGCAAATTTCAAATATAATGGATAAACATGATTTGAGGCATCTATATATATCTTTGACAGCAATGCTTTTTTTGACCCTCTGCTATTCCTCTGCTAATTGTCTGCTGTTTCTCTGCTGATGAGCAGAGGCACGACAAAGGATCAGCAAAGGCATAGTAAAGGATCGACAGACATTCCAATCACCTAAGAGACGCAGCATGCCATGTCTGTACACAAAAAATGCCATTTTTTGCCTATTTTTACCGTGCGAAGATGGGTGAATTGTATTTCGATTTATGTGTATTCGGCAGATTGGCGGAGCGAATAATTTTGTTGTCATATCTTTTTGAATTTTCTTAAATCGTTGATTATTAGAGATATTTATTTTTTGTATCTCATATATTTCAATTATCTCAATCGAAATTGCATACCCCTTTTTTCACCTATTATTACGAAGTAATATTATATATATATATAATAATATATATTAATGTGTCAGCAGAAAAAAGGTACCCTCAGGATTTTGATTGAGATAATTGTGACAATTGAAACAATTGATGTAAAAGTTGGTAAAACGCCTAAACTTTCATAGTGAAGACAAAAAATCGCAACATGCTTTCATATCGGCAATACCTCGAAATTTCGATTTTAAGGCCACTCTGAGCGATTTTCTGTTGTCTGACGATATGTTTATCATTTTCGCAAAAATAATCGTTCTACGGGTAAATATATCCAAAATCGTAATTTCCCGGTCATCATGCGGGCATCATTTTGTCATGACTCTGCAGATCCTCCAGTGATCCTTCGCCGTGCCTCCGTAGTGAACTCGATTCTCGTCCGTTCCAGAGCGGAGAAGAATCGAGTTCAATTCGAATTCAATTCGAGTTCAATTCGAGTTCACTACGGAGGATCAACATTTCGGCAAGACAGTTTCATACACTGCAGGTCAGACTTTAGCTTCCGCTGCAATATGCTGATGTTCGTGATGATGGTGATGGTGACCACCGAAATTCTCGACACACAGGTATATGCCCATACCGAGGAAGAGCGCCACACAGAACCAACGCAGCCAGACTTCGATTTTAGCAAGGTGTCGGGTAAGACGGGAGATAGAACCGACGCCGTAGGCTATCACAAGAGCTATGGCAAGCACTGGCAGTGTCGTTGCAAATCCAAAGGCAAATGGTATCATCCACCCCACTGCAACTGGCTGTGAAATCGCCAAAGGCATCATCATACCGAAATAGAGCACACCGCTGTAAGGACAGAAAGCCAAAGAACCACAGAAACCAATGACAAAGGCACCTATTGCACTGCCGTTGGGAAGATGTGCCTGAATACGATCCATGTAACCGCGGTCGTGATTATGCTGATGCGCATGATGACCCTCGCGATAACCCATATATGCCATAACAATTGCACATACTATGAAAAAAGGACCGAGAGCCGGCTCACCATATTTCTCAAGAAAGGATTGGATTGGAGCTATGCGAACCCCAAAAATAAAGAACAGGGAGAGCCCGAAATAAGCCGTAAGCTTGCCAAGTCCATAACTGACGCCATTGCCAAGAACACGACGACGCGAACTGACATCACGGCTGATGTACGAAACAGCAGTTATGTCAGAACAGAAAGGGCATGGACTTATTATCGTCGCAAGCCCGAGCAGAAAAGCAGATAATATTGATTCATACATAGTTATACAACATTTTCAAGGATAATCATTGACATTCAAAAAGTGATGCAAAATAACTACTTTTTGATGACAACACCAAATGTTTTCTGCCATTTTTTTCAATATTCAATATCAGGCACATCGCGACATGTTTTTCCCATTCAAGAGCAAACAAAGAAAAGATTTATAAAAAATATCAGTCGGAACTTGCCATCGTATGAAAAATTATTCCTACCTTTGCACCAGTGAATGACTGACCTTGACAACAAGATATGAATTGCGAGCTGAAACATCTTTCGCTGCTGAACTACAGGAACATTGCCGAATGCGACCTGCGTTTTTCCAGAAAATTCAACTGTTTCCTGGGCAACAACGGCATGGGCAAAACTAACCTGCTTGATTCCGTACTTTTTCTCTCGCTGACGAAAAGTCATCTCACCTCAATCGATTCGCAACTTGTACGCCACGACCAGCCATTCCTGATGATGCAGGCTGAATACTCAATCAACGACATCCCAGAAAACCTGAACGTCACGCTCAAACCGAAAGTAAAGAAAAGCATCAAACGCAATGGCAAAATCTACACCAGGATGTCAGACCACATAGGTCTGATACCTGTAGTGCTCATTTCACCAGCAGACCAGAGCCTGATTGCCGACGGCAGCGACGAACGCAGGAGGTTCATGGACATAGTGATTTCGCAATGCGACTCACGCTACCTGAACTCGCTATCGAAATACAACCGCATAATTCAGAACCGCAACAACCTGCTGAAACAACTCGCCGAGAACAGCTCTGTTGACAGTTCGCTCCTCGAAATTTACGACCTGCAACTTCAGGACGAAGCAGAATATATTTATGAAAAAAGGCACGAATTCATCGAAAAATTCATACCTACTTTCCAGAAAACATACAACAAAATCGCAGCTGTTGACGACCGCATATCGTTGCAATACGTCTCACATCTCGACAATAACGCCAAACTGTCGGAACTGCTACGCGAATGTCAGGCACGCGACATAATCCTTGGATATACCACAAGAGGCATACACAAGGATGACCTCATCATGTCTATTGGCAACTACCCTATCCGCACCACAGGCTCGCAAGGTCAAAACAAAAGTTTCGTCATTGCAATGAAACTGGCTCAGTATAAAGTGCTGAACGACGCAAAAGGGTGCAAACCGATTCTCCTGCTCGACGACCTCTTCGACAGGCTGGACACTAACCGCGTCTCGAACATAATCGACATAGTCGCTTCTGATGAATTCGGACAGATTTTCATCACCGACACTTCACGCAACAATATCGACAAGCTCCTGAACGACCGGGAATCATCGGTTTTCGAAGTCACAGACGGCAGAATCAAACTTATTTCCGTCTCCGGAGAACCCGTTTTAGAGCAATAATCTTGAACAGATTCTTGACAAACGTCCCCACCTCGCCGAAAGGATTGTCCAAAATGCTGTTAAAACTTCTGGACATTCGTTTTTCCTGCCTTTTGCTCTTCCGCTCCAACTTCCTGATTGCGACATTAAGTTCGTCAACTGTTTCAAATCTCTTCATCTTCGTCCTCCTCGTTAGTTATCAAAATGTCACTCAATATTCTTACGGTTGGGTTGATGAACCATTTCTTCCGGAAAATCACCAAAAGGAGCAGCAATATCAGAAACAATCCTGACACCACAAGACACGAACCCCACAAAGGCATCACCTTTGCCAAGAGTATCGTCACAGAAAAAGCGGCAAAAGCCAAAGCGAACATAACGACTACAAAACCGATAAGCAGTATCAACAACCAGCTTACAAGCCTTGAACTCTTCTCAATCACCCTCAGCCTCAGCAGATCACCCCGAACGAGAATGTATTCCCTGAGTTCAGCAATAAATGCTTCAATATTCTTCAACATCTGCATCTATCGTATCGACATTAAGCTTACTCATCATCTTATCGACAAATTTCTCCAGCTCTTCTTTCGAAAGCTGTGGAAATTTCTCCTTAACCATAGCGGCAATTTTCTCACGTGTAATCTCACCGCTTTCAGGAGCCAACAGAAGTGCAACAGCGGCACCAACCAAAGCTCCACCTAAAAACCATCCAAATTTGCTCATAATACGTATTTTAATGATTTAAACTCAAAATGCGCGATTTCACCAGAGCGCATCCGCATCACCAAAAGCCCATTGTCCTCAACATCGATTATCATGCCCTCAAAGCGTTCTCCATTCGGTCGCTCAAATTCATGCCATTCCGCACGTCTGTACAAATGCGAAAGATACTCGCCATGACAATCCACCACCCTTTCATATCTTTCAAGAATCGCCGCCACCACACGTTCCATAACCTCCTTTACGTCAAACCTGCAATCTGCCAACTGTGCAAGGCTCACAGGATTTGGCGCATCCGACACAAAACGAGTCTGATTGACATTAAGACCTATCCCTATTATCGCCCTATCAATATGTCCAGCCTGAATGCTCGTCTCAATCAATACACCACATAATTTCCTGTCGCCAGCATATATGTCGTTTGGCCATTTTATCCTCAAATCGAAATCAGGCAAGGCATCCAAAATCCCGAGAGTCACAATTTCGGTAATCCTGAACCCTGCACAAGCAGGAATTTTTTCCGGTTTCATCAACAAGCTGAACAATGCATTCATATATTGTTCACTCTCCCAACTATTACCCACCTGACCATGACCGGCATTCTGATAATCAGCGGATACCAAATCACCATGGTCAAATTCACAGACATTATTCTTCAGAAACGTTGACGTCGAGTCTATCTCCTTGAAGTGAAGCCTCATAACCCTTTATCGCATTAATCAGTCTTTGCTCTATCATCATCTTAACCTTCGAACGTTCTTCATCAAACTCGTTGACAATCACACAAAAGGCAAATATACGATTTTTATAATTGACATAACCCGCATACGCCTGAACTCCACTCATAGAACCGCTTTTCGCCCTCGCATAGAAATCCTTTCCTCTAAAAATAGCCTTGACAGTCCCTTCAACCCCACATTCAGGCAACGAGCTCATGAAAGAAAATGCCGATTTGCTGTGATACATATATTCAAGCATACTCACCATCACCTCTGGGCTCAAAGCATCCATTGGCGACAAACCATTCCCATCATAAATCGCCATTTCATCGATATTTATCCCTTTTCGCTTCCAATATGACTTAACGACATTCTCCGAATCCTTCAACGTTGCATTCCTCGTATGCACCTGAGTCCCCAAAAGCCGAAATATGTGCTGGGCATAATGATTGTTACTGTTAAAATTTATCTCCTTAATGATATTCAACAGGAAAGGAGAATAATAGGCATACAATTTATTGCAACCTTCGTAACTTGTCCACCTCGATTCCCTGGCATCACCATCAACCGCAATTCCCCTTGAACCCAATTTACTGAGCAGAGTCTTTGCCACAACCTCATTAGGATTGGTTATTGCCAATCTGAGATATTTTGTAACCCCCACTCCCAATGTGCCTTCGAGCAAAACCTCTTTGCCATAAGGTATTGAATAGGTATATACCACAGCATCACTGCTGCCGACAATCCTCAATTTGTTTATGACATTGATTTCAGCCCCAGGATATTGCGCCTTCACCGACAATTTACCATTTTTATCAACCGCCTTCACCGTTACATTCTGAACATTGTCGTAAACCGACAAACCAAAGCACCCAACACCATAATATGTTGCCAAATCCTCCAACACCCATTTAGGCGAGGCTTCGTCACCATAAATAATATTGCCGTCAGCTATGATATCGCCATTGACTTTCTTTATTCCCAACCCATACAACGCTACGGCAACACTGTCAAAAAAACCATAGTTTCCAATAGCAGATGATTCGATTGTCGGATCCAATCCCCCTTTAATGTAAAGATTGCCATTCAAGACACCTCTTTCATCAATCTTCCCATCTGTCCATATTCCTGTCTCTATCCTATATGCAGGGCCCAAAATCTCAAGGGCAGTAGCGGTCGTGAACAGTTTCATGGTAGAGGCAGGAGTCATCTTTACACTCCCGTTTTCATTAGCCACCACACGTTTGCCTGTCAAATCCTTAACCACTAAACCCCATTCAGCATGTCCGTTCCGAGCCTCAACCCCAAACGGTACAGCCAGCAGAGCCATCACCAATATTCCAAACAATTTTCTCATCATTCATTCCTTTTTACCAGCTTCCTTGTCTGGCCAGTTGGAATTCCCATCTGCTCACGATATTTTGCAATCGTCCTCCTTGCAACAGCAATACCTCGTTCCGTCAGAATCCTTGCCAATTCAGAATCAGAATAGGGATTGTTCTTATCCTCCCCATCAACTATTTCCAACAGAATCTCCTTAATCTGTCTGTTTGACATATCCTCGCCATCAACAGTTCTCACAACATCAGAAAACATCGATTTCAACGGAATAATACCATAACTGGTCTGCATATACTTATTGGATGTTGCTCTTGACACCGTACTCGAATCCAAGCCAGTCTCATCCTCTATGTCTTTAAGATGCATTGGCCGCAGTTTACTGAAATCGCCTGTAAGGAAATAATCTTTCTGGAATTCAGCAATCGCCACCATGATTGTCATAAGCGTACGTTGCCTTTGAGCTATCGCACCAATGAACCAATCAGCCTTGCCTACATACTCCTGAGCAAATCTTACGGTCTGCCTGTCCACTCTCGACATCTGCCCATTTGCCATCTTCTGATACTGCTCGCTCACCTTCATTGCAGGAATATTCCCATCGTTCAGCGAAACAACAATCTCTCCATCGTTCTCTTCAATCAGGAAATCCGGTGAAATGGTTCTTTTCAATACCTGAGCAGAATCTGAGAACGACCCTAACGGCGAAGGATTCAACTTCCGCATAACCTTCAAAGCCGACTTCAACATATCATCATCAACTCCCAGTCTGCTTTTAATAACATCGAAATTACACTCGGTGAGCGACTTGAAATGTTCGTTGATAATACGTTTAAGCAACAACACATCTTCATTCTCCTCCAATTTCTCCAACTGCAACAAAAAGCACTCCTTCAACCCTTGAGCTCCAACTCCAGCAGGTTCCAACGTCTTGACAGTATCAATGGCGAACCTTATCTCATCCTCGTCAACTAACTCACCTTCTGCCATTGCATAATCATCTGCCATTCTTTCTATTTCACTATTTATGAATCCCCTATCGTCCAGACTGCCAATGATATATTGGCACAATCTTTTCTGTTTGGCATTCAAATCCTTATAATCCAACTGCTGTCGCAAAAAATCCGATTTGCTAATCTCATCACGGATCTGAATCTGATAACTGTCGTCATCATCTCCACGGTATTTTGGATTGTTGAAATGTCCCTCACAATCGTCATAATCATCATCAGGAGAAAAATCCCGTGATTCATCATCACCTATCGGATCTTTTTCTCCTTCCATATCATCTGGATGCTCCTCACTTTCATATTTATTCTCCAACACTGACTCATCTACGTCAAAAGCAGGGTTTGATTCTATCTCCTCCCTTATCCTCTGCTCCAATGCCACAACAGGATACTCCAAAAGTTTCAACTCAGCCAGCATTTGCGGACTGAGTTTCATCCCCTGTTTTATTTCCATTCCCTGCGATACCTTCATAGCTTACTCTTCAATCAGTTTCATAAATTCAGCGCGAGTCTCGGGACGAGTAAAGGCACCAGTGAAATCAGAAGTCACTGTCACCGAATTCTGCTTCTGCACTCCCCTCATCTGCATACACATGTGTTGCGCCTCAACGACAACCATTACACCCAATGGCTGCAAAGTCTTTTGAATACAATCCTTTATCTCAAGCGTCAACCTCTCCTGAATCTGCAATCGGCGGGCAAAGACATCAACCACACGCGCTATCTTACTCAACCCTGTCACCTGATGATTAGGTATATATGCCACATGTACCTTACCAAAGAAAGGCAACAAATGGTGTTCGCACAACGAATAGAACTCAATGTTCTTCACAACCACCATCTGATGATAATCCTCATGGAACATTGCCGATTTCAAAATAGCCTCTGGATCCTCATTATACCCCTTGGTGTTATAAAGCATTGCTTTAGCAACACGCTCCGGACTTTTAATCAATCCCTCACGCCCAGGATTCTCCCCGAGCAACTCAATAATCGCTTTATAATGCTCAGCGAGTTGAGCCTCAATCTCAGTCATTTATTTCTGTATTTTTACTGGAACTATATATGCTTCATTAGAATATTCTGGAAACTTGCTTAAAAATGATGTTTTCAGTTCATTAGCCTCATTGCGTGTCAAGCAATTACCAATCTGAACGCGCCAGAATGGAACCATATAAAGCACATAAATATCAACATCATTTGCAACCTTCTCTATATCTTCCTTTATCTTATATGCCATATTCCTGGACTTAGAACCCTTATTGCCAGAAAAAATCTGTAATCTGAATCCATCAACCGTAACTCCTGCACCAATAGCCACATCTGATGCAGATTGTACAAGATCGCGCGTATCAGAGGTCTGATGTACAACAACCTTATTACCTTCCCCATTTTCGACTGACAATTTCTTGACAATACTCTCCTGACAAAATGCGAATGCACTTGACAGAACCATTACCAATATCAAAATAAATTTTCTCATAATACTATAAGTCATCAAACTTTGAATATTCATTCTCCTTTGCCGTTACGATATCCGTATAAATCAAATTTACACATTGATATTCCAACTCTTCAACACTCTGCGACAATATGTATAACTCAATATTAGTCGAATCGTCAGGACTCCAGACCAAATCATATTTCTTGTTTACATCATCCACCTTGACTGCCACATTGTATTTTTCCTCCAACCCCTTCTTCAAATCGCCATAGAGAATAGCAACTTCCTCGACCGAGCCTTTTGGTGTATAATTATCATATTCCTTCCCGATAAACCTTATTGCCACACGCCAAACCTTTTTCTCGCGTCTTGACAAATAGACATACAATTTCACCTCCTCCTTGAAGAATTCGCCTTTGAACGTCAAAGTCCCATCTTCCGATTTCTCAACAAAAACGAAATTCTTTTTCTTCAATTCCTGCTCGAAATACGAAAACTTAGTTCCCATTTGAATACCCATGAAACGAGTTTGTGCCATTGCCATACCGGCAAACAATACCAAAAACGAAAAAAGAAGCAACAATTTTCTCATATTCTTTGTTATTTTATTTAATCAACCATTCAAACAGACGCCTATGCCCTTCATGCCCTTCAAACAATTCCTCAGGATGCCATTGCACTCCTATCATAGGCTTTTCCACCATTTCAATACCCTCGATGATGCCATCTTCCGCCAGAGCAGTCACTTTGCAACCATCACCAACACTCCTCACCGCCTGATGATGAAACGTATTCACCATTGTCACCGTACAGCCCATCACTTCAGCCAGCATGCTGTCAGAATCAATCATGACTTTATGCGATGTTTCCGAACGGGCAGCCTTCTGCGAATGTCCAAGGAGACAATCTCTGCCCACTTGATGGTAAATATCCTGATATATTGTTCCACCACTGACTATTGCCATTGCCTGCATACCCCTGCAAATACCTAAAGTCTTCATACCACACCCGTAAGCCTCTCTCGTAAGTGATATATCAAATACATCGCGCATGACTGACGGCTTGTTGCTCATTTCAGTCCACTCCTCTCCCCAATATTTCGGATCGATATCACCACCACCAGTCAGCAACAACGCATCAACCATACTGCAATACTCACGAATAATCTCGATTTTATCAGTAACAGGCAATACAATTGGCGTTCCTCCGTTTTCAGAAATACACCTCACATACGAATTCACCAACCTATGCTCGCTGACATCATCAAGCCAATTTCCAGAAACTCCAATTATTTTACCCATAATAATTCTATCTTGATGCGTCAAGTCCTATGCGATTCCACCTAATCTTACCCTTAAACCATGCCACATCCCTATCCAGCGAAAGCCAAACAAATACAGGACGACCAACAATATGATCTTCAGGCACGAAACCCCACATTCGCGAATCAGCAGAATTATGACGGTTATCACCCATCATAAAATAGTAATCCATCTTGAAAGTATAGTTACTTGCCACTTTTCCATTCAGATATGCATGTCCATTTTTCCACTCGAGGCTATTCCCCTCAAACGCAGTAATACAACGACCATATCGCAAAATATTATCCTCGGTCAATTCTATTACAGCCCCTTTGGCAGGCACCCACAACGGACCATAATCCGAACGCGTCCATTTGTAACTATACGCTAAAGGATACATAGCTGAGCGTCCGATAAAATCGTCAAGAATACGCTCCTTCACCACCTGTTTCACCAAAGGCATACTTTCAACTTTGCGCTTGACTTCATCAGTCATAGCAAATATATAAATTGGTCCCCATGTAGTACTATCAACAGCAGGAGTCATACCGATTCTTCTCAAATATCCATCCATCTCATTCCCATCATAACATTGAACCTCGGTCGTACTGACACCAGCCTTATGCAAAGATTCCATATTGAATATTTGACCATTTGTCTGCACACAGTAATTATGTTGCATCCCTTTATGCATAGGGAATTTCTTGCCATCGACATACAAGACATCATCTTTAATCTCAATCGTCTGACCTGGCAGTCCGACACACCTTTTCACAAAATTCTCCCTCCTGTCCACTGGCCTTGACATATTCTCGCCAAGTCCATTCATGACCTGTATATCATGCAAAACTTTTCTACCAGCTGCCATACGATTCAATAAATAGTCGTATGGCATAACGCTGTCAACCTTGAAATCTTTATATCCAGCGACCTGTTCAGCAGCTTCCAGACACATACTATAGTAATCAGGATTCTGCGTCCAACTCAAGACTGTGTCGCCAGCAGGGAAATTAAATACCACTATATCACCCGACTCTATGTCCGTCCACCCCTTCAAGCGTCTGTACTCCCATTGAGGGTGCTCAATATACGATTTCATTCCCCAAGGGAAAGTGTTCTGTACCAAAGGAAAGGACAATGGAGTATTTGGCACTCGCGGACCATAACTACATTTACTGACCATCAAGAAATCACCGACTCTCAAAGTCTGTTCCAACGATGACGATGGAATCTGATAATTCTGGAAAACATAAAGATTTATGAAATATACAGCAACCAAAGCGAAAACTATTGCATCAATCCAACTGCATATCACATATTTAGTATGATTGGTGTCTTTATATTTCTTCCACCATGTCCACGGAATGAATTTAGTAATGAACACATCGAAAATCAACACCTCAAGCAGCAACCACCAGTAATTACCAACCCAAACAATGAACAATATGAACAAAACCGACCATATAGCCAATTTTACCCACTGCCTGACAGGCACATGAAATCTTGCTTTCCAGTCCATAATTATAATTTCATCAAATCTTTCATATCATAAAAACCAGCTTTCTTACCGCACATGAATTCGGCAGCCAGAACCGCCCCAAGAGCCAATCCCTCTCGTGACTTTGCCTCATGGCGTATAGTCAGGACATCAACAGGCGAATCATACCGCACCTCATGTATTCCAGGAACCATTCCTTCGCGTATGGATTCTATCTCCGGACGACGTCCAAGTTCTTTCTCTATACCATCAGCCAATACAATAGCTGTCCCGCTCGGTGCATCTTTCTTCTGTATATGGTGCACCTCAGTCATCGACACTTCATAATCCTTATATCCATTCATTATCTGTGCCAACTGCCTGTTGATAGCCATCATTATGTTCACCCCTATCGAGAAATTGGAAGTCCAAAACAATGAACCACCTACCTTTCTCATCTCCTCTTTTACCTCTTCAATATGCGAAGTCCATCCAGTCGTTCCTGAGACAACCCTAACACCTTCTTTCCACGCACGACGATAATTGTCAATTGCCGAAGAAGGCTGGGTGAACTCAATAGCCACATCAGCTCCTCTGAACTCTTCACTTTCAAATTTCGACTCTTCACCCATATCAATACAACACACCACCTCATGACCGCGGCATTTCAGCATCTGTTCGACCACGTGTCCCATCTTTCCATAACCTATAATTGCTGCTTTCATCTCAAAAAATCTATTGCTTCAAATATCAATTCCTTTTCAACATCAACATCGGTAACCATATCTCCAATCTTCCGCAAAAGGGTAAAATTAACCCGTCCACCCCAATTCTTCTTGTCCCCACACATTATTTCATACAATCTCGCATAATGGCTACAATCGAATGGCAGTTCGCCCCACATTTCACGCACAAAACTTCGCAATCTTGTCAATTCACCTCTTTCCAAACCGCACTTAACGACCGAAATATAAGCCGCCACCACCATTCCCCATGCCACACAATACCCATGTCGTAAACCTAACTCCTTCTCAACACCCAACTCCTCAAAAGCATGTCCCGCAGTATGACCAAAATTAAGCACCTTACGTCTGCCTTGCTCGCTGAAATCCTCACTCACAATACTGCGTTTCAAATCTATATTCGCGTTTATCAGAACTTTCAAATCATTTATATCCAACCTCTCAATATCATAACTATAAGTTCTGTCAAGCAAATCCATACCACCGACAAAACCATGTTTCAACATTTCAGCATATCCAGATAGTATCTCCTTTATGTCCAAGGTCTCCAAAAGTTCTGGATAAACTCTAACCTCATCTGCCTCCCTAAACACTCCTACCCCATTCTTTATTCCACCAAAATTCACACCATTCTTCCCTCCGACCGAAGCGTCCACCATTGCAAGCAAAGTGGTCGGGACATTTACAAAACAAATACCTCTTTTATAAGTGGAAGCGGCAAAACCACCAAGGTCCATCACCATTCCTCCACCCACATTTATCAATCTGGAATGCCTTGTCATTCCAAGTTCCATCATCTGCTTCCAAACTGATGAAACCGTCAAAATTGACTTATTTTCCTCTCCCGATTCAATAACCACACGAGGCAATGCTTCCAATCCTATACGATGAAGCAATGCCTCAGTGTTGTTATCAACAAGAACAATTTCTCTATCAACGAGCATTATCATTTACTCATTTCGAGCATCTTTTGAATAGGCTTCACTGCTTTTTCGCGCAATTCATCATTGACGACAATTTCAGGCTGTTCATCTCGCATGCAAAGATAGACCTTCTCCAGAGTGTTCATACGCATGAAATTACATTCATTACATGCCGTCTTGTCGTTTTCTGGAGGTACAGGAATAAACTCCTTATGCGGACAACGCTTTTTCATTTCATGCAAGATGCCACTCTCCGTACAAACAAGAAATTGCTGATTGTCAGTCTCAGTAGCGAAATTCAACAACCTCTGTGTCGAACCGACTACATCTGCCATATCAGCTATCTCCTTTTTGCACTCCGGATGAACAAGCACCTTTGCATCAGGATACTTTGTCTTCAATTCGCGAAGACTCAAAACTGAAAATTGTTCATGGACATGACATGCACCGTTCCAAAGCAACATTTGCCGCCCTGTGACGGAATTGATATAATTTCCGAGATTCCTGTCTGGACCAAAAATAAGTTTTGCATCCTTTGGGAACTGGTCAACAATCTTCTGTGCATTCGAACTTGTGACCACAACGTCCGTATGAGCCTTGACTGCAGCAGTCGTATTCACATACGAAATGACAGTATAATCAGGATGTCCGGCAACAAAACGACCAAATTCATCAGCATCACAGCTTTCAGCCAACGAACAACTTGCCTTCAAGTCAGGCACAACAACCTTCTTGTCAGGCGAAAGTATCTTTGCCGTTTCGCCCATAAAATGGACACCACACATTACTATCATCTTCGCATCGGTCTTTGCAGCCCATTGTGCCAAAGCAAGACTGTCGCCCACAACATCTGCAATATCCTGAATATCGCCTATCTGATAATAGTGAGCAAGAATAACAGCATTCTTCTCCCTCTTCAAACGTTTAATCTCAGAAACCAACTCCTCTTTTGTCATATCTGTAGTTTTTTATTTTCGAACCAACTCGTATGTGTCGCGAGCGATTGTCAACTCCTCGTCAGTCGTGATAACAGCAACCTTGATTTTCGAATCCGGCGTTGACAACTCGGCATCAATACTCATAGCTTCATTGTTTAGTTTAGCGTCATACTTTACACCAAGATATGCCAGTTTCTCGCAGATATATTCACGCGTCTCAGGCTGACGTTCACCAATACCGCCAGTGAAGATGATGGCATCTACACCTCCGAGAACAGCCATATATGCTCCAATATATTTCAGCAGACGATAATTGAACATATCCATCGTAAGTATAGACTTCTTATCGCCTTTAGCAATTCCGTCCTCAATATCGCGCATATCGCTCGACAGACACGAAACACCTGCGACACCCGACTGCTTCTGGATTAATTTCTTTGTTGCCTCAATATCTAAATTCTCTTTTTCCATAAGGAAAGGAATGACTGCAGGATCAACATCACCAACTCGCGTTCCCATCACCAAACCCTCAGTAGGAGTCATACCCATAGAAGTGTCAATCGATTTACCATTGAGTATGGCAGTTACCGAACCGCCACCGCCGAGATGGCATGTTATCAACTTCGAATTGTTGACATCCAATCCGAGGAATTCACATGCACGTTTCGATACAAAACGATGACTCGTTCCGTGGAAACCATAACGACGAACACCATACTTCTCGTAATACTGATATGGTAAAGCATACATATAAGCGTAGTCCGGCATGGTCTGGTGGAACGATGTATCAAAAGTCAGTACCTGCGGGATTCCTGGCAAAATATTTTCAATCGCCTCAACTCCCATCAGATTGGCTGGATTGTGCAATGGAGCAAGTTCATTGCACTTGTCAAGAGTCTTCAACACCTCAGGTGTCACAATGACTGACCTATCAAACGTCTCACCTCCATGCACTACACGGTGACCTACAGCCTCAATTTCGTTAAGGTTCTTAATACATCCGTATTCTGGATTTGTGAGCGATTCAAGAATCAACTGTACACCCTCAGTATGCTGATGCATAAACTTTTCAATGATTTTCTTACTGCCATCATTGAACTTTATCTTCAGGAACGAATCCTTCAGGCCGAGTTTTTCAACTCCGCCTGAAGCCATTACGCTCTGATTTTCCATATCGAAAAGCTTGTACTTGATAGACGAGCTTCCGCAATTCAAAACTAATACTTTCATTTCTTTGCTGCTATTGCCTGGTTACATGTAATTGCTATCATTTTCTCGACATCCTCAACCGAGCATCCACGACTCAAATCGTTGATTGGAGCTGCTATACCTTGAAGGATTGGACCGATTGCAATTGCACCGCCCAAACGCTGTACAAGTTTATATGCGATATTTCCTGTCTCGAGGGATGGGAATACCAACGTATTCGCTTTGCCGGCTACTGGGCTTCCTGGACATTTCAGCGAACCTACTGCTTCTACCAATGCCGCATCTGCCTGCAACTCTCCGTCTATCATCATATCAGGAGCCATTTCCTGTGCCTTCTTAGTTGCTTCTACGACACGGTCAACCAATTCGTTCTTTGCACTTCCCTTAGTCGAGAAACTGAGCATTGCAACCCTTGGTTCGAAACCACATATCGCCTTCATCGTGCGACCCGTTGCAACAGCTATCTGTGCCAGATCGTCAGTCGATGGCTGAGGCAATACAGCAATGTCGCCACAAACAATGATACCCTCTTCTCCATACTGTTTCTGGTTGCTGATAAGTATCATAGCACCCGAAACACACGAGAATCCTTTTGCCGTCTTGATAATCTGCAATGCAGGACGAAGTACATTTCCAGTCGTATTGATTGCTCCTGCCAACTGACCATCTGCATGACCAGATTTAATCATCAGACATCCAAAATACAAAGGATCCTGAACTTTCTGACGAGCCTCCTCGATACTCATTCCCTTATTCTTGCGAAGCTCGAAAAGAAGGTTTGCATACTCCTCTGCCTTCTCGCTTGTCTTAGGGTCAACAATGATTTCAGGTGAAATCATTTCAAAACCCTTCTGACGAGCCATTGCCATTATCTCATCAACATTGCCAAGCAATGTCAATCTTGCCACCTTGTCACGCAAAACCCTGTTTGCTGCCTCAAGTGTACGAGGCTCATTCCCTTCAGGCAATACAATATGCTGGAGGTTAGCCTGAGCTCTCTTCTTAATCTCTCCTAATAAATCCATATCTTATTTTTTAACCAAATACATTGAATCAGAATTAAATACCGCACCTGAACCCTTGCCATGAACCAAGACTACAATATACATATTGTCAATGTCAACGTTTATTGCCTTATTTTGCACACCCTTAATCGAAGCAGGCAATTTATATTCAAACTCAGATGTGTAATTACCTTCTTCATCAAGCGTCAAGGCATCTCCCAATGGCTGAGTCAGATATGCACGTACAACCTCGCCATGTTCAAAATTACCATTAACACCCGCCTGAGATGCAATAATTCCATTCTGACAAAGCATAACCGTGATATAAGCATCTTTCTTATACGACATACCATTTGCTGTCACTGTGATAACACTATCTGTCATTGATATCTCAGCGTTCATGCTAAGTGTTGCATTGGCAGGAATAGTTATCAATTCCTCAAGCAAAGATGTAGTACAATATCCAGAAACCCATACCAATTCTGTTACACCTTTCATATATGTCACTTTCATACGGTCAATCATACATGCAGGAGCGAAATCCACGCCAAATTTCGAAGCTATAGATTTGTCACCAGTCAAAGTGAAAATATCATCATAATAACCTGAGTGATGTGCCACCCAAGCCACTTTGTTTGGATTAGACAAACCAGCAATGCATTTTCTTAAGTTCTCTATACCTGCTGGACAGTTTGGACAATCCTGACCAGTAAACTCTTCAATCAATATACGATTTCGCGATGGAGCATCTGCAGCATAGACATTGACACTCTGCGACACTTTATTGTCTTTCGTAACCTCATCTGTAACATTCTCCTCGCTTGCTTCAACAGCTACGCTCTTCAAATCAAGACCGACACCATTAATTTTGCAAGAGATGAGTTTAGTTTCACCATTACGCAAACCGTTGATTTCAAAACTTTGAGTTTCATCACCGAACGTACATTTCACATTAACCTTTCCAGTTGTCTTGACACCAGCATTCCTAACCTCAGCTGTGAAATCAACCACTTCACCAGCACGCAAATTCTGCTTCATATCAAGATTCTCGACAACAATATTATGCTGTTTCTCTGCAGAATAGTCCCCACCTACACAAATTGCCTGGATTGCCAAACTTTTCGAAGATAAACCCTGACTCTTGAAATCATTCCATTTTTTGCCGTCAAACATATAATCTCCCTTGCTCTTTTTCTCCTGAACTCCAATCAAATACCCTGAACCCTGAACCTCGTATCCGATATATACATCAGCATCTGAAGTTATGTCAACAGGATTATCAAAAATGACATACTGCCATCCTCCTTCAACATAAGAATACTGTTTGTCAACAATTCTCGTTTCGTTTGATCCAAGTTCATACATTACGTAAGCACTTCCTTCAACAGCCCCGTCACCAACGAAAAAACGAACACCAAGAATCTTTTTTGCCTTTTCCTGAAGTGTAGCACCCGACAGTTTGGTTGCCACAATGTAATAAGCATCTCCTCCATCTTTTGGACCGAGAGTGTTAGATACAACACCAGTACAATTACCATACAGATAGATTGAATTCATGTCAATCTCCTCATTCTTTGGTTCGTCTTTTTTGCACGACATTGCCATGAATATTACCATGACTAACATCAACAATAAATTAAATTTTTTCATAAAAGTATAAATTAAAAATTACTATTTTCCAAATTCTTTCAATCTTTCCCCATCCATCCTATATATTGTCCACCCATCCATCGGAACAGCTCCCAACGATTTATAAAAATCTATACTTGGCTTGTTCCAGTCCAGACAAACCCACTCGAATCTTCCACAACCTCTCTCGTTAGCTATTTTCGCCAATTCGTGCAACAAAGCCTTGCCGTATCCCTTTCCTCTATACTCTGGTTTGACAAACAAATCTTCAAGATATAGTCCAGCACGTCCGACGAAAGTCGAAAAATTATGAAAAAACAACGCAAAACCGACCCTTTCAACACCTTCTACTGCAAAAATCACTTCTGCCTTCCCTTCGTCGAAAATCCAATGTTCCAAAGTTTGTTCATCAGCAACGACCTCATCAGCCAACTTTTCATATTCTGCCAACTCTTTAATAAAATTCAGAATATCGCAGACATCAGACCTTTTTGCAAATTCAATTTTCATATTTCCCAGGTTTTACAGATATGCTTGCTCTATAAAGCGTATTCTCAGTCACAGGGCATAGACTCAAATATCCCCTCTTCATTCGCTTATCGTCAGTATATTCCATTTTTTCATGAGCATCATGCCAGGCCTGATTGACCTTCATCCTTCCAGGCGACTTATGCTCAACCATAAACACCCCTTCACTTCCAGAATCAACGTATCTGTCATATATCACTCTCGCAACCATGCCCATCGTCATTCTCATATTTATCTCAACTACCGGATTCAACAAATATTCGCCTCTATCCGATTGGTATATGAACATATCAACCCCAACTGAGCCAGAATAAATAGGAGCAACTACGTTTTCCAGAAATTCAAGCAACTGAGTTTTTACATCATCCAACTCCTCCCCCGCAATATATTCTTTCAGTTCCTCAGTTATCCTATCATTACTCATCAGCATGTTTCCACGATATGCACCAGTCTCTTCGGTAAAAAACAATGAATAACCCATAAATCTTGCTTTATGCTCCATCGTTTTGAACTCCATTGCAAAATCCTTTTTTCTTTTCATCGAAACCTCAGCCATTATCGAACCTTGCTTTTCAATCACTCTCTTTATCCAACCCTTCATACTCGGTGTGAAATTGCCTTTATTCAACCAATACACTCCCCTTCCACTACTGCTCCATGGGGCCTTCAAAACAGTTTCGCCATGCACCTCAACAAAATCACTTACCTCATTCAAGTTATACAACTCCGCTGCCGAACTTGGCAATTCCCATTTATCTCCTATCGAGCTCCTCAGGCTATTCATAGCCCTTGTAGCAATCTTTCTGTGCGACAATTGCCTAAATTCCGCAATCTCCTCAACGCTTGGCAATATCTTATCATCTATACCATTCGCTATCAACAATCGTCTGACAGCCAAATCCCACCCCCACGGTTCGACTACGTCTATCGACATTGGCTCACATGAATAAGGATTCAAATCTCCTCTGTCAAAGACTACGCTACCAGCTTCGGCAAACCATTTTGGCAATGTCGCCAAATCAGAAGCCAGAAACAATGCAGATTCCGGTGCCTGATAATTTGCCGACCCACTTGCCAAAGCCAAATCATGCTCAGGATTGAATATGTACAATCTCTTCATTAAAATCTATTAGCCGTTGCCTTTATCCTTTCTATCATTGCCAAAACCCCATTACTACGCGTTGGCGACAAATGTTCTCTCAATCCTATCTTCGACACAAAACTAAAGTCACATTCCTTTAATTCATCTATCTTGGAACCAGAAACCACTTTCATCAACATAGCTACTATGCCTTTGACAATTATTGCATCACTATCTGCTCGAAAATAAAGTCTTCCGTCTTTTACCTCACTTACTATCCAAACTTTACTTTGACACCCGTTTATCAGACTTTGCTCATTTTTCTCCGACTCTTCCAAAGGGTCCAGTTCCTGTCCAAGTTCTATCAAATACTGATACTTGTCCATCCAATCATCGAAAACCGAAAACTCTTCAATGACTTCATTCTCCTTCTCCTCTAAACTCTGTTCCATATAATCTGTAACTCTTGTTTATACTTTGTCTGCCTGCAAATTCAACACCTATAACCAACAATGCCATCGCTATTCTATGATCACCATGAGCATTACACTTACCCAACAGTTCACATTTCTCGCCATTCCACCACATTTCCTTACCATCAAATCCTAATTTATATCCACATTTCGCCATTTCTCCCTTCAACACATGACCTCTATCGCTCTCTTTTCTTTCAAGTGTATCCAATCCAGTCAACTTAAACTTTATACCCAACCTACACATTGCTGCCACACTGACCATTACCATATCTGGATTGTCCAAAAAATCTGTTTCAATATATTTTCGTTTTTCTCCTGATCTAAATATCTCGATTCCATCAGCATGTTCAACACTTTCAACTCCCATTTCACCGAAAAATTCTTTCACTCTCTCGTCTGGTTGCCCACTATGAAATTTCAATCCTTTCAGCAAAACCCTTTGCTCGTCTCCCACAGACACCAATCCATACCATAGAACTGCTGCCGACCAATCTCTTTCACTCCATAAATTTTTATCAATCCAATATTCCTCACAACTAACATTCACCGACCTGTCATCTACCATAACGTCTGCCCCACATCTTTCCATCAACCTTTTAGTCAATTCAACATATTTCCATGAAACCCTCTTGCCAATCGTCTCTATCGTCAGACCTTTCTTTGCTCCGACAATCATCAATGCCGAAATACATTGGCTGCTCTCTGTGGCATCAATCTCCACTTTTCTGTTTTCACCCCAATCACACCCTTTCAATTTAACAGGCAATTTCCCCTCCTCATTCAAATATTCCACTATAGCACCCAACTTCCTTACAGCATCCACAATTGCCACCATCGGTCTTCTTCTCAATTGTTCATCGCCATCAACTATATGCTCTTCATCAATACTGGCACAATACGCTATCATAAAACGAGCCGCCGTACCAGACTTCTGGACATTCACTTCATATTTAAGCGTATTCACCGCATTGCATATCACTTCTATATCATCATTATCATTAAATATCGGTACTTCTTCGCCACTTACTGCATACATCAATGCCAATCGTGCAACCACACTCTTCGAACGTGGCAATTCAACCTTTCTCATCATTTCTTGAATCCAGGAATTGCCCGATTTAAACGACCTTTCCACGCATCGCCCAAAATCGCATTGCCAAATCTTCCACCAATTATATAAATATTACCGATTCCATCAGCAAGTAGCGATGCCATACACCTTTCTACATACTCTATTCTTTCCATCCCAGCTGTATCCAACTTGAAAGTTGTATCTACCTTGCTCCAATTTATTCCATAATCCTGCGAATACAAAAAATCGTCTGCCACGATAGTGTCTGCATTCTCACCTCCTATCATTATCAATCCACTTGCATACTGTATCAACGATGCATAAGCTCGTTTGCCAAATGAATTTTCTCTCAAACTTAAATTCACCCAATATGAACCATTCTCAGTACTCCACACACTCGACAGATAGTTCCCATCTGAATCTATTCCACCTGCAACGTATGCAACTTCTATTCCGGTTGGTGACTTTCCTACGCATACAGCCTCACCCCTAACAGGGAAACCTCTATCTGTCTCATTTGCCACTTCCCATTTATTACCATTGAGCCGCATGATTTTATGTCCATCACCCAATGCATACAACTTTCCACCCAGGCTGAAAAGCAAATGTAATATTCGAAAATCGGATGTCGTCGTCTCTTTTTCCCATATCGCTCCATTCCTACTCTTGTAAATATCCAAACCGCTCAATACGCATATTCCATTTTCACAAACCGTTGCATGCTCCAAATCCAATTCGTCTGCCGAAATTTCAATTTGAGTCTCAACTGCTTCCCAACTAACACTATTTACTGATTTAGCAACCGCCAGTTCTCCTCCCTTGTTCATCAAACAAACAATGCCTTCCTCTGTCATAACAGACTTGCTCATCGACACATTCGTAAAATCCAATGCATCCATTTTCACAAAAACAAATGAATCTGGATCAACCTTATGGACATTAACCCTGACAACATAACTCTGTTTAGTCTGCTGGTCGCTTGCCGTGACCGTCAGTACATGCTCTGTCCTAAAATCAATCCATACTGTGTCAGAACCATTAAGCGATATTTCGCCATCTATCACAGCATCCGTAAATTTCGGTGCCAATACTGGAGTCAGCGAATCAACCCTCATCCCGTACGCAAACGAATCGGGATTGTAAATCAATTTATTCTCCTCGTCAATAACAAACGTATAATTCTTTGCATCATTTGAGAAATGACTTTTCACGTAAAAAGCAGACACGACCGCCGTATCCGAATATACCACAGTATCCTTCTTTTTACAAGAAAACACAACGATAAAAATTATCATTGTTACTACCAAATATATTGTCTTTTTCATAAAGCCTAACTACCCAAAATATTTAGCCTGCAAATTTACACTTTTATTTTGACTTTTGTCCACTTTTTCTCAAAAAAATTATAATCAAGCCTGCAACAATAAATGGCAAACTCAATATCTGTCCCATATCCAACAACATATCACTCTCAAAATCCTCCTGAACTTCCTTTACAAATTCTATCAAAAACCTGAACAAAAATATTCCCGTCAATGCCAATCCCACATAAAAACCTTCTGCCTCGCGTTTATACCTTTTCTTGTTGTAAACATATTGTAAGACAACAAATAACGCAAAATAATATATTGCCTCATACAACTGTGCAGGATGTCTCGGGACGTAATCAATTTTAGTAAAAATAAACCCCCACGGCATACTTGTTTCTACCCCTACTATTTCGCTGTTCATAAGGTTACCCAACCTTATGAATCCTCCTGTCAGACATGCTGCGATAGTAACAATATCCATTGCTTTCCACAAGCTTTTTTTCGTCTTCAGTTTAAAAATCAACAAGGCGACAACCATACCGACCGCCCCTCCATGGCTTGCCAGACCATGATAGCCAGTAAACTTCCAACCACCACCTACTTTCTCTTTTATAGGCAAAAATATCTCAAGGAGATGTTGTGAAAAATAATCCCACTGGTAAAACAGACAATGAGCCAACCGGCATCCAAGGAACATACAAACAAATCCCCATATTACTAAAATCTCAAAATCTTTCTCGGTCATTCCTTCCTCTATAAACCTTTTAAATATCCACCACGCACTTAAAGCCAATCCTGTCGCAAACAACACACCATACCACATTATCTTGATGCCTCCAAACTCAAACATCACTCCACTGAAATTCCATAAAACATAGCCAAACATATCTCAAATTTTAATTGATTATTTACCGTTTCATCAACTCGAACAACTCATCCAAACTTTCTGCTCTTAACATTGCTATCTTCGTTTCCCTGAAATTCGGAATACATTTATATGTCGGAGCAGCAGCAATGTGTCTCCTGCTATGCAATATTCCTTTCCTTTCATCATTACCACACCATTCAATTGATTTCAATACATGTTCTTTCAGCAATTCTACTTGCCACTCCTTATTGTCATAATTCATACTTGGACTGCCAAAATCGAGAAAATCCCTGATTTCACCGAATATCCATGGATGTCCGAAAGTCGCTCTGCCTATCATTATGGCATCAACACCATATTTCTCAAAAGCCTCCTTTGCACTCTCAGGAGTACATATATCACCGTTGCCTATTATAGGTATCTTCATTCTCTGATTATTTTTCACTTCGCCTATGAGCGTCCAATCCGCTTCACCTGTGTACATTTGCGCTCTCGTACGACCATGAATTGCCAATGCCTGTATTCCACAATCCTGCAACTGCTCTGCCAAATCAACTATTATTTTCGAATCATTATCCCATCCTAATCTCGTCTTGACCGTTACAGGTATTTTCACTGCATTAACTACTGCCTTGGTTATTTCAAGCATCAGCGGAATATTCCTCAACATACCAGCTCCTGCCCCCTTATTAGCAACTTTTTTGACCGGACATCCGAAATTAATATCCAAAATATCGGGTCCCGCTGCTTCAACTATCTGGGCTGCTTCAACCATTGTTTCAACATCTCTGCCATAAATCTGAATCGCCACAGGTCTTTCTTCATCGTGTATAGTCAATTTTTGAGAAGTAGCTTTGATACTTCTAATTAACGCATCTGCTGACACAAATTCAGTATAGACCATATCTGCCCCAAAACGTTTACACATTCCCCTGAATGCAGGGTCTGTAACATCCTCCATTGGCGCCAGAAACAAAGGTTTCTCTCTAAATTGAATATTTCCTATCTTCATTTTTGTTTTATATCAAAAAAATTACTACCTTTGCAGAAATTTATTTGTTCAATTTATATGAAACTAAATCTTAAGAAACCACTTATCGTCTTTGACCTCGAAACCACTGGTCTCGACACCTGCAAAGACCGAATCATCGAAATTGCCTACCTCAAAATAAATCCAGATGGCGAAGAGACAGCCCATAAATTTCGTGTTAACCCAGAAATGCACATTCCAGAATCATCTACTGAAATACATGGTATTACCGATGATGATGTCCGCAATTGCCCGACATTCAGGCAGAAAGCCAAAGAAATTGCAAATGATTTTATTGGTACCGACATTGCAGGCTATAATTCAAACCATTTCGACATTCCAATATTATCTGAAGAATTTTCTCGTGCAGGAATAAATCCCGATTTCATCGAACGCGCTGAGAAAATTGATGTTCAGACTATATATCACAAAAAAGAGCCTCGAACCCTCGAAGCAGCTTATCGTTATTATTGTAACAGAGAACATACCAATGCCCACGCAGCTCTCGGTGATGTTCAGGCAACATACGAAGTACTCCAAGCACAACTCGACAAATATCAAGATCTCAAAAATGATATCCATTTTCTCGCCGAATTTACCGCACCAGCTGTTCGCCGTGTAGATCCCGCCGGTCGTATGGTATATGACAACGACGGTGAACCATTATTCAATTTCGGCAAGTTCAAAGGTCAGAAAGTTAAAGATGTCTTATCGTCCAACCAAGGCTATTACGATTGGATAATCAATTCCGATTTTCCAGAACAGACCAAAGCAGCCTTGACAAAAATAAAGCTTTCAATGCGTTGACACCTTACTTTAAATAACTGTATACTTTCTTCCACTCCTCCGCAGTAAATACTCGCCTGCATGAATCAACTCCGAAATTCCAACCTCTTTTTCTGCAAACCCATCTTGCCGAGTCAATCGATTTGGCCTGATAAAAATTTATATATGGGTGGAATTTCATTCTTCCTACGCTTGCATTCTCAACATCTATTTTTTCAATTGAATCACAACTAACCCACCCCCACATCTTCATTTTCTCCACAATTGTGTCGTTCATACATTTTATCTCAAGCAATTGTTCCATTGAATAATATCCACCTAATCTTTCCCTGTATCCTACTATAGCCGATGCCCTGCCACCTGCAATACCAGGAAATTTCATCAATTCCTCTTTTGTAATACTGTTTAGTTCGAATCTGAAACATTCCTTCCCTTTATGGCTATATCTGTTATAATATTGCACTCTAACCTGAAAGCTGTCAGTTGGAGCTACAGAATCAATTGTATGGTTAGCATCATTAATCTGCACATGAAAACCATCACTGTTCTTACCCCATACCGAACAGACAACCAATGTAATGACCGTCAAAACGCTCAACACAGTTATCATTATTTCCTGACCACGAGTGTATTTATTAAACATATTGTTTTGGAGCTCATCATTACAAAGTCACCTCACCTCTAAGATTTCTGCGAAATCTCTTCTTCACCTCTTTCGAATCATTGAATTTTCCCAACAAGAACATCAATTTCGTTACGGCAGCCTCAAGAGTCATGTCAAAACCAGAAATTACACCCGCCTTCTTCAGATTTACACTCGCTGCATATCTTCCCATCTCTACACTTCCTGCTCGGCATTGCGTAACGTTCACAGTCACTATTCCTTTTCTTGTTGCTCGCAGTATCTCGTCACAAAGCCATTGCGATGTAGGAGCATTTCCTGAACCATAACTCTCCAACACTACTCCTCTGAGACCTTCAATATCATAAATTGCCCGTACCGTCTTTTGCGTTATTCCAGGGAACAACTTCAATACCACTACATTGTTATCAAAATGTTTTGATACCTCAAGCACTTGTGATTTTTTCTTCAAGAAATTATGTTCATTATATTTTATATGCACACCTGCTTTCGCTAGTTCAGGATAATTAAATGAAGCAAAAGCATTAAAATCCTCAGCGTTTCTCTTAGTAGTTCTATTGCCTCTCATCAGTTTTGCCTCAAAATATAAACATACCTCTTTTACCACCTGTTCGGCTGCAATCTCTATTGAAGTTATCAAATTTTCTTTAGCATCACTGCGCAAAACGCCAACTGGCAACTGAGAACCAGTAAAAATTACCGGCTTGTTGAGGTTCTTTAGCATAAACGACAATGCTGATGCCGAGTATGCCATCGTGTCCGTTCCATGCAACACAACGAAGCCATCGAAATTGTCATAATACTCCTCTATTATTGATCCAATCTTGACCCAATTTTCAGGAACTATGTCGCTCGAATCTATCAACGGATGGAATGCTACTGACTGAATATCAACGTTCATCATTTTCAATTCTGGCAAAAAACTCATCACTTTTTCCGTATCCAATGGAGCCAGTGACTTGCTTCCATTTGTCTCGCCCATAGAAATAGTTCCACCCGTAAAAATCAGTAATACCGATTGTTTTTTGTCCATATTTGATTCTGTTTTTTTTCAATGTTTTTCAACCTGCAAATTTAATACAATTTTTTTCAACCGAAAAAATTTTTACCATAAAAAAAAATTCGTAACTTTGCATCCGCATTTTTGCGCAAAAAATATCTAAAACAATACTATTTATGAACTACAAAATCATGACAGCCGATGAGGCTGCTAAATTCATCAACAATGGTGATATCGTCAGTTTCTCTGGCTTTACTCCAGCAGGTTGTCCTAAAGAGGTTCCTACTGCCATTGCTCATCGTGCCGAAGAAGAACATGCTGCCGGCCGTGAATTCAAAATTGCCATGTACACTGGTGCTTCTACCGGAGATGCACTTGATGGCGCACTCGGTCGTGCAAACGCTGTGCTTTTCCGTACTCCTTACCAATCCAATAAGGACATGCGCAACCGAATCAACAATCAGGAAGCACACTACTGCGACCTTCATCTTTCACACATGGCACAGGAACTTCGCTACGGATTCCTTCCAAAACCTAAATTTGCCATAATCGAAGCTTGTGTCCTGACAGATGAAGGCAAACTTGTTCCTACTTCTGGTGTAGGTATCCTCCCTACCATTTGCCGTATGGCTGATTATCTCATTGTTGAGATAAATGCTGCACATCCAGCAGAACTCGAAGGTATTCACGATATTTACGAACCTAAAGATCCTCCATATCGTGAAGCAATTCCTGTTTACAAACCATCTGACCGTTGCGGTACGCCATACGTCATGGTTGACCCTAAAAAAGTCATAGCTGTCGTTCATACCAACCGTCCAAACGAAGTCGGCAAATTTGCCGAAGTCGATGAAGTGACTGCAAAAATCGGTGAAAACGTTGCCAAATTCCTTGTTGGTGAACTCAAAGCAGGTCGTATTCCATCTACTTTCCTACCTATCCAGTCTGGTGTTGGAAATATTGCAAACGCCCTCCTTGCTTCGCTCGGCAACAATCCTGACATCCCTGACTTCGAAATGTATACCGAAGTTATCCAGGACACAGTCATTGACCTCATGAAAAAAGGTCGTGTCAAATTTGCTTCAGGTTGTTCACTTACTGTTTCTCAAGAAAAACTCAAGGAAGTTTACGACAACCTTGATTTCTATAAACAGCATATCTGTCTCCGTCCGGAGGAACTCTCGAACAACCCAGAAGTTGCACGACGTCTTGGACTTATCACAATCAATACTGCACTTGAAGCCGACATATTCGGTAATGTGAACTCGACACATGTCCTTGGTTCTAAAGTCATGAATGGTGTTGGTGGTGCTTGCGATTTCACTCGCAACGCTTATATTTCTATATTCACTACCCCATCGACTGCCAAAGATGGAAAGATTTCTTCCATTGTGCCAATGGTATCGCATGTTGACAGTTCTGAACACTCTGTCCGTGTACTTATCACCGAACATGGTATTGCTGACCTTCGTGGCAAAGACCCAATTCAACGTGCTAATTGTATTATCGACAATTGCGTTGCCCCTGACTATCGCGATATGCTTCGCAAATTCCTTGCCAATGGACCTAAAGTTCACATGCCTATCGACATCAATACATGCTTCAATATGCACAAAGCCCTTGCTGAGACAGGCGATATGCACAACGCTCAATTTTAATCTATATTATACTAAAAAAGAGGAGGAATTTATTTTTTCCTCCTCTTTTTTGTAGCCATATTTATTCACTTCTCAACAGCTAACTGGTTTGTATTCATTTTATATTTCACTTCTGCCAATCTTACATCGCCAGCAGCCTCTATCCTTTTCGACTTAGCCTCAAGCCAAGCCGTCTGTGCTTGCAACATTTCAGTAGCACTTATCATTCCAGCACCGAACAACTCCTCGGCATACCTCAAATTTTCTTCCGCACTCTCAATCGAGCTATTCGTCTGAAGTAATTTCCGGTTTGCCAACATCAAAGCCTGCTCAGACTGCTTAATCTGTAACTGCAATTTATCACGGACATCTTCCATCTGATAATCAAGTACCCTCTCCTTATGCTTCGCTGCCTTCAAAGCATATATATCATTTGCATGAGCTATAGGAATACTCACTACTACACCTGCAGCAAAACTTCCTGCAAAATTATTGTCAAATCCATTCTGTACGTTCGGATTCATTATATAATAGCTCGCCTCAGCAACGATATTAGGCATCAATCCGGCAGCACTCATATTGACTCCTGCATGAGCAATGTTTTTCGCCTGTTCCAACATTTTCATTTCGTTCCGACCATCTACACTCACCATACTGCTATCAACCAAAACTACATCAGCAAAACCATTTTCTTTTAACATGATTTCACTATCTAACGGCAAACCGCACAATTGACACAAAGCCATCTTCGATAGCAATAACCCATTTTCAGCTTCAGTCTGCATCACCTCAGCCTCCTGACGTTTAACCTTAACCTTCAGTAAATCTCCCTGCGTAGCCAGCCCTGAACCGACCAACTCGGCAACATCATGTTCCAGTTTTTTCAACAAATCCAGATAACTTGATGCCAATTCATATTTGCTTTCAACCGTCATTACCCTCCAATACGCCTCATCAACACTGACAATCAGTTCGCCAGTGCTTTTTTCTGACTTTATCTCCTCCAACGCAACTGCAGCTTTAGTCATATTAGTTGCATTTATCAACCTACCACCCAAGAATATAGGTTGAGTTATAGTAGCTGAACCGAGATAGACATTGTGAATGTCAAACTTAAGCATATCTCTGATATCATTGTATCCGTTTGCTATCAACTTAGTTATTGCATCATTTAATTTAGGATAATTTGCTGGATTGAATGTAAAACTATTACCTGACAAATCTGTCATTTCAATCGGTTTCAACGTGAAAGTTCCATCAGCATTCATACTCCCAAACGAAAAATCCATTGCATTCGGCATCAAACAAAGACTTTTCTCATTCCAATGATACAACCCATTCAAAGTCAGTTTTGGAAAAAAGTTAGCCACAGAAGCTCTATGCAAATCTTTCGCAGCCTCCACACTTTCTTTATTTACATTCTGCTGTCTGTTGTTTTCCAAAGCCATTTGCCTGCATTCATACAATGTCAGTTCCTGAGCTGAAACCGACATTTCCAATAACAATAACCCTAAAATAAAATACTTTTTCATAATTTTATCGATAATTCAACCATCTTTTCCTCTCCGTTTCATCCATCTTTTCTATTGCATACCTAAGTGTTGTCCTCCCCATTTTATCATAATGCTCTTCGATGAATTTTCGCAATAGATTCATATCTCTCTTCCCCACTTCTCTCAACAACCACCCAATAGCCTTCTGTATCAAATCTCTCTTGTCATCAGTCAAAATATTTGCTATTTCCAGACAATCATCGTAATCACCATGTCGCACGAATTGCATGCAAGTCACCATAGCTATTCTTTTTTCCCATAACGTTTTACCATTCACTGCCAAATCATACAACAACGCTCTATCCTTATCCATCAACCACCTTCCGAGCAACTCGTAACAACTTAAATCCACCAAATCCCAATTATTTATGTATTCCGTATGTCCAAGATAGAATTTTATATATCTCGCACGTTCTTCCTCTTTCACATTTTTGAATTTCTCAACAAGAATCAACAACCCACAAAGCCTTATTTCGTGCCATTCACACATCACTAAATGTTCCAATTCCTCTAAACTGCAATCATTCCAACTCTCCTTAACGACCTGACGAGTCTGTGGAACTTTTATTCCAAGAAAATTATCACCCTCGCCATACTCGCCTTTACCTGTCTTGAAAAACCTTGACAGATTTGCAGCCTGGGCCTCATTTCTCAAACTTAACATTTTTTCTTCAACTTTCCACATATCATTTCATGATTTGAAAAACAATTACTATCTTTGCGAAATAAACATCTTAATATGGCATTTGCGAAAACTATCCATTTCATCAAAACATGCGCAAGCATTTTTATAGATTTCTTTACAGATTTGCACTGCATTGAATGCGGTGCAGACCTCGAACATGGCGAATATGGCGTATGTCAAAAGTGCATCAATGATAAAAATCTATTCAATCGCATGCTCGTTCAGCATAAAGGCAACTGGATAGAAAAGAAACTTTACGGAATCACACGTGTCCAAGTAGCCTCAGCTCTTATGATGTACGAGAAAGGAACAGTTTCACAAGAACTCATTCACAAATTAAAATACAGCGGTTATCGCAAAATAGCCATCACCCTTGGTCATGCCATTGGAAATAATATTATCAACAACAATCGCTATGGTCACATCGATTATATCGTCCCTGTCCCACTTCATCACAAAAAAAAGACCATACGTTCGTACAATCAAAGCGAAGAGATAGCCGTAAATATAGCCGAAATCATTGATGCTTCAGTTATAACCGACAACCTGATCCGAAAAAACGAAGGGAAAAGTCACGCTTCCTCCTCCTTCGAAGAACGTATAATGTCCCAAGGAAACTTTTATGTAAAGGACCCTGACTTTTTCGAATCAAAATCTATCCTTCTTGTAGATGATGTCTTTACTACAGGTTCTACTATTATAGACTGCTGCAAAGCTTTCAACAGCGTACAAAATATCACAATATACGTTTACACAGCATCAGCCGTAATAGTCTAAAACAGAGGTGAAAGCAGCCTTGCAAACGATTCCCTCACCCTCCTGACAAGCGACCTATGACGCCACGACATTAGATTCAGCTCCCTGCAAATCTTTACATCCTCCTCAAACAAATCGCCCAACTTGCGCGCAGTTTCTGCTCCATACACAAATGCTGCCACCTCAAAATTCTGCTCAAACGAACGTATATCCATATTCGAAGTACCCAATATCGACACATAATCATCTACAACTATCGCCTTAGAATGCAGAAAATTGTACCTATATAGATAGACCCTTACTCCCGCCCTCAGCAACTGGTCAATATACGAACGTGATGCTGTCGACACAACCAATGAATCGCTGTTCTCCGACAACATCAACCGCACATCAACGCCAGATAATGCAGCCGACTCCAACGCCAACATCAACGATTCAGGGGGTATAAAATACGGTGTATGGATATAAACTTTATTCCTCGCATTATTTATAGCAGATAGGATGCCATTCAGAATATTTGGCCAATCTGTATCAGGACCAGACGTAACTATTTGCACCATTTCATCAGCATATCCCCCATTTGGCATATCTGCTACATACGATTCCAACAACAATATTTCATCTTTCCCCACAAAATTCCAATCTACCAAAAAAGCATGTTGCATTGCACCTACTGCTGAACCTCGTACCCTGATAAATGTATCGCGCCACAAACCTAAATGGTCACCCAATCTATATCTGTCAGCAATGTTTATTCCTCCAGTATAACCAATCTCACCATCTATTATCACCAGTTTTCTATGATTCCTATAATTGATGTATTGTAAACCACGTACCGATTTTGCCGACAAGAACGGATAAATTTTCGCTCCTGCATCCAATAACGATTTCTTCCACTCAATAGGCAATTGCATTCCTCCTATATAATCATAGATTACCCTGACCTCAACACCTTCGCAAGCCTTCTTCAATAAAATATCATGAAGCATGTTGCCGACTTCTCCCTCTTCAATAATATAGAACTCAATATGAATTGACTTTCTTGCAGCAGCTAAATCGGCAAACAGAGAATCAAATATCTCATTCCCTTTTGCATACACCTGTACATCGTTTCCTATATACAATCCACTATGCTGATTGTTGTCAATCAAACGAACCAATTTCTGGAAATTGTCGTGGATTCCCAAATCTGCAAGTTTTGAAAACTCAATCTGCGGTGATGAAGTTACAAGCTTGTCCTTCAGCAAATGCTTACGCCTATAGTCACGACCCAAGAAAAGATATAAAACAGCTCCGACTATTGGGAATAATATCAATACGAGAATCCATGCCAACGTCCTTACTGGATTTCTGTTCTCCAATATAATAACGATTGCCAATGCTGCTGCAATCAGCGAATAGATAATCGTAAAGGTATAATATAAAATATCCCAAACCATACACAATTAAGTATTTCATCAATATTTTGACATCAGTATTCCTTGAAAGTTTAATATTACAACTTAGGTGCAACTATTCCATTACCCAAAGATATTTCACCAGTCTCAATATGCGCCTCATCCCAAACCCCAGAATCAATAACCGTTTGTAGCCACTGCGCACCTCCCTCTATAATTACAGACAAAATATTCCTTTCATATAATCGCTCCAAAACCTGACCATAAACATCACCTCTGAAATCAATCACTTCAAATTCAACATTTTTTCCATATCCATTACCTTTTTTTTCGGTAAAAATGATAGTTTTAGCACTCCCATCAAAAATTTTATAATCTTTTGGCACCTTAAGAGTTTTATCCAATAATATCCTGACAGGATTTCTTCCACTCCACTTAGTTATAGTCAGATGAGGGTTGTCAAGAACAGCTGTACGCGTTGCAACCATAATAGCATCCTCCTCCGTTCGCATCTTATGGTTCAAAGTTTTAGTTATAGCGTTGCTAATCTTCACTGGCCCGCCTTCTGCCGTTTGCCTAAATTTATCAATGAAACCATCTGCTGTTTGCGCCCATTTCAGCACCACATACGGTCTGCGGAACATTTGAAAGGTGAAAAAACGACGATTCAATCGCAATGCCTCGCTTTCCATACAACCTATCTTCACATCAATCCCAGCCTCACGCATCATCTTTATTCCACGGCCTGCTACAAGTGGGTTAGGGTCTAAAGTGGCAACTACAACTCGTGGAATGCCCATATGGATGATAAGGTCCGCACATGGCGGCGTCTTTCCGTAATGCGAACATGGCTCCAGCGATACATAAAGTGTAGCACGTTTTAGCATCTCTTTATCTGCAACAGAATTGATGGCATTAGGCTCTGCATGAGGTTCGCCAGCCTTATGATGAAACCCTTCACCAATAATCTTGCCATCACATACCACCACAGCACCGACCAAAGGATTTGGTGAAGTTTTTCCCTCAGCTATGCGCGCTAACTGGAAACATCTATCCATGTATAGTTCATCTGCCTTGCTCCAAACCTCACCATCAGTCGTTTGCCACAATCTCGTACGATATATTACATTTACCTCACCCATATAATTTGAAATTATACTCCTTTGTCAAATCGGCTGCAAAGGTACTGAAAATTTTCAATATAGGTAAAATAAAATGATATAAAATTTTTATATTTGCACTTTGGCAATAAAATTTAATAATATGGCAACACACAGCCTCTTAAGTGAACATTATGTTTAACATAAGCATTATCCGAGAATACAAATGCCATGACAATACTATTATGCTGAAAAAATCAAACTCACAAAATCCACACAGAGAAAAGTTGAGCGGAAAACGGGGCTCGAACCCGCGACCCCAACCTTGG